>NZ_CAXPXK010000061.1:0-22626 GCF_964221125.1 Alloalcanivorax sp. | reverse complement strand
TACACGACGCTCTTCCGATCTGCACGGCTTGCGAGACATATTTCATCCGCGCACGTCCGCTTCCGGGCCAGAACTCAAGTCTTCGGGCCTTGTAGCCACCGGTATCTTCCCCCACCACCTTGATGCCCTCCCGCGTCAGGAACTCACGGACGAAATTCGCATTGCGAGATCCCGCGTCGGACAAGCCATCGATCATGCATGAAACTGCTCGGCGACCTGCAGGCTCTGGGCATCGAGATCCACCACCTGGATCTGGGCGGTGGCCTGGGCGTTACCTACCAGGACGAGACGCCGCCGGCCCGTTCCGACTACGTGCAAGCGCTGCTCAAGCACATCCCCGGCGACCTGCCGGTGCACATCGAGCCGGGCCGCTCGATCGCCGCCAACGCCGGTCTGTTCATCACCCAGGTGCTGTTTCTCAAGCCCACCGAGCACCGCAACTTCGCGGTGGTGGACGGCGCCATGAACGATCTGATCCGGCCCAGCCTGTATTCCGCTTGGCAGGAGATCGTGCCGGTGACCCCCCACGACGCCGACTGCCGCGACTGGGACATCGTCGGCCCGGTGTGTGAAACCGGCGACTTCCTGGGCAAGGACCGGGCACTGGCGCTGGAGGCCGGCGACTACCTGGCGGTGCGCTCCGCCGGCGCCTACGGCTTCGTGATGGCGAGCAACTACAACAGCCGCAACCGGCCCGCGGAAGTGATGGTGGACGGCGACCAGGCGTTCCTGGTGCGCGCCCGCGAAACCGTGGACGAGCAGCTGCGGCTGGAAACCCTGCTGCCCTGAGCCGTTAGCGGGCGGCGTGCTCCAGCAGCACGCCGGCATCGCTCTCCAGCCGGTAACCCCCGCCACCCTGGCTCAGCTTGCCGTGCAGGAACGGCAACGCTTCCTCCATTTGCCCGGCCAGGGTCCAGGGCGGATTGAGCACCACCAGCCCGGAGCCGGTCATGCCCCGGGCGGCGCCGTCATTGAGCACATTCAACTCCACCCGCAGGTGCTTGTCCGCCAGCCCCATCAGGCCGCGCGCCAGATAATCCGCCCGGCGCCGTTGCAGCATCGGGTACCAGACCACGAAGCAGCCGGTGTTGAACCGTTTCACCGCCTCGCGCACGCCGGCCACGGTGGCGCGGTCGTCGCCGCTCAACTCGTAGGACGGGTCCACCAGCACCAGGCCGCGCTTGTGCGCCGCCGGCAGCAGCGCCTTGACCCCCGCCCAGGCGTCCTGCTTGTAGACCCGCACCCGGCGGTCGCCGCGAAAATGGGCCTCCAGCAGGGCCGCGTCGGTGCTGTGCAGCTCGGTGACCTGCAACCGGTCCTGGTCGCGCAGCAGCGCCGCGCTGATCGCCGGCGAGCCCGGGTAATGGCTGAGCCCGCCGGGCCGGCTGAAGCGGCCGACCAGATTCAGATAGCGGTTGATCGCCGGCAGGCCGGTGCTGGCGCCGTACAGACGCGCGATGCCCTCCTGGTATTCGCCGGTCTTCTGCATGTGCTCGGACGCCACCTCATAGACCCCGGCACCACCGTGGGTGTCGTGCACCACGAACGGCTTGTCCTTGAGCAGCAGATGGTCGAGCACCGACACCTGCACCAGGTGCTTGAGCACATCGGCGAAGTTTCCGGCGTGGTAGCTGTGACGATAGGAAAGCATGAGGCATCCGAAAGATTGGGGGCTGCATTGTAGCGTCTCCTTCACCGCTGTTCCTAACCGGCCCGCGGCCTTACAATAACGCTTTCCCGTAACCCGACTCCGGACGCCGCCATGCGACTGCGCTTTACCAAAATGCACGGCCTGGGCAACGACTTTCTGGTACTCAACGGCTGCGACCAGCCGCTGCCCGAGGACGGCCCGCCGTTATCGGTGGCGGAGCTGCGCCGCCTGGGTGACCGGCACTTCGGGGTCGGCTTCGACCAGATGCTGGTGGTGCAACCGCCGCGCCACGAGGGCGTGGATTTCCGCTACCGGATCTTCAATGCCGACGGCTCGGAAGTGAGCCAGTGCGGCAACGGCGCGCGCTGCTTCGCCCGCTTCGTGCGCGACGAAGGGCTCACCGACAAGCACCGCATCCGGGTGGAAACCGCCGCCGGCGAGATGACCCTGAACGTCACCGACGACGGCCTGGTCACCGTGGACATGGGCGCGCCGCTCTGGGCGCCGGAGGCGATCCCGTTCCTCGCCAAACAGGAAGCGGACACCTACGTGCTGGTGTCGGGCAACAACGCCTACGAGATCTCGGCGGTGGGCCTGGGCAACCCGCATCTGGTGATGCTCACCGAGAACGTGGACAACGCCCCGGTGGCCACCCTGGGCCCGGAGCTGGAACACCACGAGCAGTTCCCCGAGCGGGTCAACGTGGGCTTCATGCAGATCGTCAGCCGCCGCGAGATCCGCCTGCGGGTGTTCGAGCGCGGCGCCGGCGAGACCCTGGCCTGCGGCTCCGGCGCCTGCGCCGCGGTGGTGTGCGGCCAGCGCCGGGGGCTGCTCGACGACACCGTCACCGTGCATCTGGCCGGCGGCGACCTGCAGGTCCACTACAACGGCAGCGGCGGCATCCGGATGACAGGCCCCGCCAGCCGTGTCTATGATGGCGAAATCGACGTAGCGGGCCCGCCCTCGGACCAGGGCCCCACCACGGAGCCTTCGGCATGACCGACGACACCAAGCTGAGCGCCGACAAGGTGGCCGCCTTTCTGCGCCAGAACCCGGAATTCTTCCAGCAGCGCTCCGACCTGCTGGAACTGATGCGCCTGCCGGACCCGCGCGGCCCGGCGGTTTCGCTGCTGGAGCGCCAGGCGGCGATCCTGCGCGAGCGCAACCAGGAGCTGCGTGAGCGGCTCAACGGCCTGATCGACGTGGCCCGGGAAAACGACCAACTGTTCGAGCACACCCGCCGCCTGACCCTGGCGCTGCTGGAAGCGCGCAGCACCGACAAGCTGCTGCGCCAGCTGCTGCGCAGCCTGGAAGAGGAATTCCGCTGCGATACCGTGGCGCTGCTGCTGCACGACCGGGAAGCCAAGCTGCTCGGCGAAGTGCGCAAGCAGGTGCGCTTCGTCGACCCGGACGACCTGCCGCAGCCGCTGGCGCCGCTGCTGCGTACCGGCAAGGCGGTGTGCGGCGTGCTGCGCGGCGAAGAGCTGCAGGCGCTGTTCCAGGACCAGGCCGAGCAGGTGCGCTCCGCCGCCGTGGTGCCGCTGGAGCACAATGGCCGGCTCGGCATTCTCGCCATCGGCAGCCGCGACGCCATGCATTTCCGCAGCTCCATGGGCACCCTGTTCATCACCCATATCGGTCAGGTGCTCAGCCGCCGGCTGGTGGATGTCAGCCGGCCGGCCTCGCCGCGCCAGGCGCAACGTGCCTGAGCGCGGCGACGACACCCTCACCGCCTTCGTGCGCCACCTGGCCAGCGAACGGCGGCTGTCCCCGCATACCGTCAAACACTACCGGCGCGACCTGGAACGGGCGGCGCCCCATCTGCCGCCCTGGACCCAAGTCACGGTGCACGACGTGCGCGCCCTGGTGGCGCGGCTGCACCGCCAGGGTCTGGGCGGGCGCAGCCTGCAGCGTCTGCTTTCCACCCTGCGCACCTTCTACACCTGGATGAACCGCGAAGGCCTGGCCCGGGACAACCCGGCGCTGGACGTGCGCGCGCCGAAAAGCGGCCGGCGCCTGCCCAAGGCCCTGGACGCGGACCAGACCCGCCAGCTGCTCGACGCGGAAGGCGGCGAAGGCCCGCTGGGCCTGCGCGACCAGGCGATGCTGGAATTGCTGTACGCCTGCGGGCTGCGACTGGCGGAGCTGATCAGCCTCAACCTGGACAGCATCGACCTGGCCGGCGCCCAGCTGGTGGTCACCGGCAAGGGCAACAAGACCCGCTGGCTGCCGGTGGGCACCCCGGCGCTGAACGCGGTGCGCGCCTGGCTGAAGGCCCGCCCCCTATTCACCGCCGACGCCGACGAGCCGGCCCTGTTCCTGAGCCGGCGCGGTCGGCGCATCAGCCCCTCCAGCGTGCAGCAGCGGCTGCGCCGGGCGGCGCTGACCCGGGGCCTGGACGACAACCTGCATCCGCACAAGCTGCGCCACTCTTTCGCCACCCATGTGCTGGAGTCCTCCGGCGACCTGCGCGCGGTGCAGGAGCTGCTCGGCCACGCCAACCTGAGCACCACCCAGGTCTATACCCATCTGGATTTCCAGCACCTGGCCAGGATCTACGACGGCGCCCACCCCCGTGCCCAGCGGCGCGAGGAAGACGACTGACCCGCAACCCCTTATTATTGAGCCCATGACCGGACTGAAACTGATCACCTTCGACTTGGACAACACCCTGTGGCCGGTGGACGAGGTGATACGGCAGGCGGAAAAGACTTGCAGCGACTGGATCGCCGAGCACCACCCCTCGGCCGCCGCCGCGCTCACCGCGGAGCGGGTGCGCACGGTGCGCGACGAGCTGGTGCGCGCGCACCCGGATTACCTCAACAACCTGACCCGCCTGCGCCGCGACGCCATGGCCCGGGCCTTCATCGACGCCGGTTTCAAGGAAAAGGAAGCGCGCCACATCGCCGCCGACGCCTTTCAGGTGTTCCACGACGCCCGCAACCGGGTGACGTTCTTTCCCGGCGCGCTGGAAGTGCTGGAAACCCTGGCGGACAGCTACACCCTGGGGGCGCTCAGCAACGGCAACGCCGACCTCAAGCGGATCGGCATCCGCGAGCTGTTCGGCTTCCACCACTCCGCCGAGAGCATCGGCCGGCGCAAGCCGGACCCGGACATGTTCCAGGCCGCCCTGCTGAGCGCCGGCGTGCGGCCCGAGCAGGCACTGCACGTGGGCGACCACCCGGTGGAAGATGTGGACGCGGCGCGCCAGCACGGCTTCCACGCGGTGTGGGCCAACCTGATCGACCTGCGCTGGCCCGGCGACCTGGACAAACCCGAGCACCATATTCACCATCTGCGCGAACTGACCGACCTGCTGCCCCTGTTCGATGACTGACGCCAACAACTGAAGCCGAGACCCATGACCGATACCCGCGGCCAACTGAAGACCCTGCTCGACGACATGCAGAGCGAACTGCAAACCCTGGGCCTGTGGGAAGGCCACCCCCCGGAACCGGAAGCGTTCGAAAGCAGCACGCCGTTCTTCGCCGACCGCATGGATTTCAGCCAGTGGCTGCAGTGGGTGTTCATCGCCCGCTTCCGCGCCCTGCTCGCCGAGCAGCATCCGCTACCGGCGCAGTGCGACGTGGCCCCCATGGCCGAGGAAGCCCTCAAGGAGTTCCCCCAGGACACCGATAACCTGGTGGCCCTGCTGGCCGAGTTCGACGACCACTTCTAAGCCATCCGCTCACCAGGGGCGCCTTCGCGGATCAGGCTGTCGGCGAGCAGCGCCAGCCAGGCGTCTTCGTCGTCGCCGGCGGACAGGGTCCACAGCCAGCGGCCCTGGGCGTCGAGCCCTTCCAGGGCGGTGACCACGCGGCCGGGCCCGGGCCGGCGCAGCCGCCAGACACTGGCCACCCGGCCCATATCCAGCGACACCAGCACACCGTTGTGGGCCAGATGGCAGTGGCCCTTCTGCCAGCGCGGCGGCGACCAGGGCGCGCTCAGACACAGGCGCACGCCGTTGTTGCCGGTGCATACGGTATACGCATGCTGGCGCTGACCGGCCAGCGCCAGCAGCGCCGGCACTGTTTCCATGCGCACCGGGCAGGCGAACTTATCGCGCACCGCCTGGTAAAGCACTTGGCGTCGGTCGCCGAGGCCGGCCATCAGGTCGCGGAAGCCGTCGTCATCCAGTTGCGACCACTGCCGCTCCAGCTCGGCCACCGCCGGCGAGGCGGCCCGACGGTCGCGGCGCGGCGGCGGCGCGCCCAGCTGGCGCTGGTCCGGATGCAGCATCGCGCAGACCAGTTCCTCGAACGCCAGCCCGCCGGTTTCCGGCGCCACCGCCATCTGCTGCACCGGTGCTCCGTAGCGGTCGAAGAACAGCAGGCTGCGCGCCGGCAGGTCGGCCACCGGCGCCAGCACCGCCATCACCGAATGCCACAGGGGCAGGTTCAACTGCTGGCTGAGCCGGCACTGCTCGCCGCGGGATTCCAGGCAGGCCTCCTCGTCCAGCAGGGTGGGATAGCGCATCGACTGGGACACCCGCGCCCCGTCGGCGAAGGTGGTGACCACCAGCGCGCCGAGCCGGTAGAGCCCCTTGAGGATGGCCAGCGGCTCGTCCTGCAGACGCAGCACCCGGTCGCCAAGGGCGGCGCGGCAATGATGAAAAGTGGTGGAAACGTCGTTGGCGGACGCCAGAGTGGTGACCGTCACAGCGGACCTCCTGGGGTAACAGGGTGTGGGCAGCTGGCGTCGGCTGGCGTTCCACAGTCAGGGAGAACGGGGGAGCCTTCTGCTATTTGGTGAGGATCAACCGGTTGTTGGCGGTGCGGCGCAGCAAATAGCGTTCGCCGCCGTGCTCGATCCACAGCTTGCCGTCACGGTTGAGCAGCGCCACGCTGGTCGCCACGCTGTCGTCACTGATGGCGATGCTGCGGCCTTGCTTGGCCACGGTGGGGGCGCTCGCTTGGCGGGGTGCAACGGTTCCTTGAGTCATGACGCTTCTCCTTGAGTTTCGTGGCTCGAAAGAATATGAGAATGATTATCATTAAGTAATCCGATACCGTCAAGCACCCTGGCACGGTGAGCAAACAATTTTTAACAGCGGGCGACTCAAAGGCCCCGCTTTGGCGACCGGCGGCTATGGAGCTTGTCGCTCCAAGCGCCTAGACTGACCCTATGAATACAGCTATCGCCTCAAAAGCCATCGAAACGCCCCAGGAAAAGCTGGCGGCGATCCTCGACAGCCATCAGCCGCGCAGTCTGCTGACCGTCAGTCTCAACCCCGTGCCCGTGGCCCAACACTGGTGCGACGATCACGATTGCGAGTTGATCAGCATTCAGGAGCTGGACCCGTTCAAACAGCTGGAAGCCGTGCGCCGGGTGGATATGGCGGTGGTCGCCGACCAGCTTGAATACATGAACCAGAAGGACGGCGAAGCCCTGCTCGGCCTGCTGCGCAATCTGCACACCGATTCCATGGTGGCGGTGTACCAGCCGCGCCTGGCGCCGGAAAAACTGCGCTGGCCGCACAACGGTTTCCTGGCTCTGGGCTGCCGCGAGGAAGGTCACTTCGCCCAGGACGGCCGCGAGCTGGATATCTACAGCTACGATCTGGACGACTATAATTTCCGCCGCCAATGGAATAACCCGCGCTTCTGGGCCAACCCGGAGCACTGGGGAAAATACTGGTGGTAAGCCGCTCTTGATCCTTCAGCGCCTCAAAGAATCACTCTATTTCTGGCGCCGCCATCTGGCGGCGCTGTTCGTTATCAGCGCGCCCTTCGCACTGATCGGCGAGGCGTTTCAATGGCTGGTGGGGCCGGTGATCGTCAACGACGCCGGCGGCCAGGTGGTGGGCTTCAACGCGGCCAGCATGCTGTTTCTGATGATGCTGCGGCCGCTCGCCGAGGGTGCGCTGATCTTTCAGTTGTCGATCATTCAGCGCGGTGACGGCCAGGGCCCCTGGCACAGTATTTTTGCCGCCTTTCTGCGCTTTCCCTATCTGCTGGGCACCTACTTCCTGATGGCCCTGGCGGTATCGGTGGGCTGGATGCTGCTGTTCTTCCCGGCGTTCTGGATCTACGCCCGGCTGTGCTTCGCGCCATTCCGGGTGATGCTGCGCGGTGACACACCCCTCAACGCCCTGCGCACCGCCTTTACCCGCAGCGGGCCCTGCCAATGGCACCTGCTGGCGGCGATCCTGCTGGCCGGCACCCTGGTGTTCGCCGTGGCCGGCTTCACCAACAGCCTGTTGGTGGGTGTGCTCGGCGACCATCCCGGTGTCCTGCTGGTGGCCAGCCTGGTGGTGAGCCTGGCCGCCACCCTGGTCAACGTGGTGGCGTTCCGCTTCTGGACCCTGCACGACCAGGACTGACCAGCCGCCAGGCCCGAAACCCTTCCTCACTGCCCAACGCCTCGGCCGCCCGGCGCAGCCGCTCGCGGGTGATGTCGGCGATGGTCGGCCAGCGCGGCTCGCCGGTGGCGTCGCCGCGCTGCACCAGCAGGAAGCGGCGGCCGCCGCCGTCGGCGAGATTCTCGGCGAGCACCGCATGGCCGGTGCTGCCGCTGCCGGCGAAAAAATCCAGCACCAGATCACCGGGACCGGTGGCCAGCCGCAACAGAAAGCGCAGCAAGGCGGTGGGTTTCGGGTAGGTGAACGGCACCCGGGCGCCGAACAACGCCTGCAGTTCCCGGGTGCCGCTGCGCGCGGTGCCGAAGGCGGCGCCGTCCAGCCAGGTGGTGGCCACCTCGCCGTAGGGCTGCTTTTCCTTCAGGAACACCTTGAGCTGCGGCCGGGCGCGCCCGCTCCGACCGAACAGAATGCGGCCGTCGGCCTGCAGCTCGGCGAAGCGCTCCGGCCCGGTCCGCCAGCACCGTCCGGGCGGCGGCTGGAACACCTCGCCGGTGAGCGGATTGGTGATCGGATAGGTGAGCGCCGGACGCACGTTGGGGGCGTCGAACGGATCCGCCTTCCAGGGCCCGCGCGGGTCGTTATCCGGATTGTGGTAGCGCCCCGCCCGCACCGCCACCGGGTAGGCGGCGAAGCCCGGCAGGGAACGCCACAGTGCCTCGTTGGCGGCGGTGAGCCGGCGCTGGGCCTGACGCCGCCGCCGTGCGTAGGCGACCACGTATTCGTGCTGCACGCAGAGGTCGGTGTCGTTCTGGCGCGAGGTGCGCGACTGCCAGGCGAACATGGCGACGAAATTGGCGGCGCCGAAGATTTCGTCGAGCACCAGCCGCAGGGTGTGCACCTCGTGGTCGTCGATGCTGACGAACAGCACCCCGTCGTCGCGCAGCAGCTCCCGGGCCAGCACCAGGCGCGGATAGATCATGTTCAGCCAGGGCCCGTGCCGGCGCCCTTCGTCGTCGGCGGCGCCGGGGCCGTCACCGCGACGGGCGCGGAAATTATCCTCGTACAGGAAGTCGCCGCCGGTGTTGTAGGGCGGGTCGATGTAGATCATCTTCACCCGCTTCAGATAGCGTTTTCGCAAACGCTTGAGCACCGGCAGGTTGTCGCCCTCGATCACGCCGTGGGGCATCCGGGCGGCCTCCAGGCTCGCTTCCGGGCAGGGTTTGAGTACCGCCGCCGCCGGGCTTCGCAGCGCCGCCAGCATCGCCGCTTTGCCCGGCCAGCTGAGCTGGTAGGCCTCCACGGCCCCCGCATCCCAGCGGCCGGTCTCTTCGGGGTCCCGCAATGCCAGCGTTTCCATGGCATCCCGCCGTTGTTGCTCGTCCATTCCCTATTCATGCCCTTGCAGAACCCCTCTACGCAAAGTATAAACATAGGGATTAGCGCATAAGCAATGGATATATATTGCTTATGCGCAAACCGCAAAGTATAAAAACCCGCAAGCGCAGAGGGAATTGCAATGATGGATGTAGGCAGCATTCTTAGAGAGCAGCGCCGGAACCGGAACGAAACGCTGCAAGTGGTGGCGGCCCGTGCCCACACCGACGCCGGCAACCTGTCGCGTATCGAACGCAACAAGCAGCAACTGACCGTGGTGCAGCTGGTGCGGCTTTGCGACGCCCTGGGGCTGCCGCTGGACGAATTCGCCCGGCGGCTGGATGCGGTGCGGATCAAACCGCGCCGGGTTCGCGACCCCGGCGGTCAGTACGAAACCGCCCGGCGGCGCCTGGCCCTGGGCCTGCCGGTGCTGACCGGCGGTCGCCGGCAAGCCTGACGCCGGCGGGCCGCCGGCCCGGCGTTTCGACAACGCCACAACGGCATTACGACTTGCGCCGATTCAACCTCAACGCCCCGCTATTTGCTAATACGCAATACCGGTAATTTGCGCTATTGCAATTAACACATTGAGGAGGCAAGAGCGCATTCCGAATACTGGGCGGCATGGATATCGGCGGCATTCTCAAAGCAAGGCGCGTGCGCAGGGACGAAACCCTCGAGGACGTGGCGTTTCGGGCGGGCACCGACGCGGGCAATCTGTCGCGCATCGAACGCAACCGGCAGGATGTGTCGGTGCAGCGTCTCGGGCGTCTTTGCGATGCCCTGGAGATGTCGCTCACCGAACTGTTCGAGGAACTGGAAGGCAAGGCCAAGACGCCGCATCTGCGCGATCCGGCCAGCGCCTTCGACAAGGACACCCGCCAACTGATCGAGCTGTCCGACAAACTCAACACTAACGGGCGCCGTCTGCTGGTGGACCTGGCCGCCCGCCTCGCCGAGACCAAAGGGCTCTACTGAACCCGCCCCCTAAGCCCGGTCGTAAACGATAAACGAGTAATCGTAGGGGTTGGGGCCTTCCGCCGCGTAATCCTCCCGCGCCACCTCGCGCCATTCAGCGGCGTCGAAATCCGGGAAGCGGGTGTCGCCCTCCACGTCCGCGTGCACCTGGGTGAGATAGAGACGGTCCGCGCGCGGCAGCGCCAGCCGGTAGATCTGGGCGCCGCCGATCACCACCACTTCGTCGTGCCCTTCCACCACCACCAGATGCCCGGCCAGTTCCAGGGCCTGGTCCAGATCCGCCACCACCTTGGCGCCCGGCGCCGAATAGTCCGGCTGGCGGGTAATCACGATGTTGGTGCGCCCGGGCAGCGGCCCCTTGAGGGACTCCCAGGTATTGCGCCCCATGATGATCGGCTTGCCGAACGTGACCTTCTTGAAGTATTTCAGGTCGTTGGGCAGGTACCAGGGCAAGGCGTTGTTGCGCCCGATCACATTGTTGGCGGCCTTGGCGGCCATCATCGCCAGACGAAACGTCATGGTGGTTCCTTATTGCACGGCGGCGGAGGTTACACCGCGATCGGCGCCTTGATGCCGGGATGCGGGTCGTAGCCCTCGAGGGTGAAGTCCTCGAACCGGAACGCATAGAGATCACGGACCGCCGGATTCAGGGTCATGGTCGGCAGAGGGCGCGGCGCGCGGGCCAGCTGTTTGTCCGCCTGTTCCACATGGTTGCTGTAGAGGTGGGCGTCGCCCAGGGTGTGCACGAACTCGCCCGGTTGCAGATGGCAGACCTGGGCGATCATCAGGGTCAGCAGCGCGTAGGAGGCGATATTGAACGGCACCCCCAGGAAGATATCGCCGCTGCGCTGGTAGAGCTGGCAGCTCAGCTTGCCGTCGGCCACGTAGAACTGGAACAGGCAGTGGCACGGCGGCAGCGCCTGGCGGCCGTTGGCCGCGTTCTGCTGCGGCGACAGGCGCGGGTCCGGCAGCACCGCCGGGTTCCAGGCGCTCACCACCAGCCGGCGGGAATCCGGGTTGCGGCGGATCTCCGCCACCACTTCGTCGATCTGGTCGATCACGCCGCCGTCCACGGTGGGCCAGCAGCGCCACTGCTCGCCGTAGACCGGGCCCAGATCACCGTCCGGGGTGGCCCATTCGTCCCAGATGCTGACGCCGTTTTCCTTCAGATAGCGGATGTTGGTGTCGCCGGCCAGAAACCAGAGCAGCTCATGGATGATCGATTTCAGGTGCACCTTCTTGGTGGTCACCAGGGGAAAGCCCTCGGCCAGGTCGAACCGCATCTGGTGGCCGAACAACGAATAGGTGCCGGTGCCGGTGCGGTCGCCCTTATAGGTGCCTTCGTGCCGGGCCCGGTGCAGCAGTTCCAGATATTGTTTCATGGCGTCAGCCTCTCTTCAGCGGACGGTCGTCGTGCTTGTAGGCCCAGGCGATCATGGCGGCGCCGATCACGATCATCGGAATGCTCAGCAGCATGCCCATGGTCAGCCAGCCGCCGGCCAGATAACCCAGGTGCGCGTCGGGCTCGCGGAAGAACTCCACGAAGGTCCGTGACAGGCCATAGCCGACCCCGAACAGGCCGGTCACCGCCCCGGCCGGGCGTGGCCGCGCCGAGTACAGCCACAGCACCAGGAACAGCACGATGCCTTCCAGGAAGAATTCATAGAGTTGCGAGGGATGGCGCGCCACGCCCATGGGATCGGACGGAAACACCATGGCCCAGGGCGCGTCCGAGGGCCGGCCCCACAGTTCGCCGTTGATGAAATTGCCGAAGCGGCCGGCGCCCAGGCCGATGGGCACCACCGGCACGGCGAAATCCGCCACCGAGAAGTAGCGTTTGCCGAATTTACGGGCCAGCAGCCAGAAGGCGAACAGCACGCCCAGGGCGCCGCCGTGGAAGCTCATGCCGCCGGTCCAGATGGCGAACAGCCAGAGCGGGTCGTCCAGGAACTTGCCGAAGTTATAGAACAGCACATAGCCGACCCGGCCACCCAGGATCACGCCCAGCGCCACATAGAACACCAGGTCGCTGACCTGATCGCGGGTCCAGCCGCTGTCCGGCCGCCCGGCGCGCCAGATCAGCAGGCACCAGCCGCCGACGAAGCCGATCAGGTACATCAGGCCGTACCAGTGAACCTGCAAGGGACCCAGCGCTATCGCCACCGGGTCGATCTGGGGAAACTCCATGCCAATACTCCGTCAGCGCGGCCCCGGAACGGGCCGCGTCAGTTCAGTATCAATTCCACGCCGATCACGATCAGCACGGCGGCGAAAATGCGCCTCAGGGTCGCCGAAGGCAAGCGGTGGCTGAGCCGCGCGCCCACCCGCGCCATGGGAAAACTGGTGACCACGATGGCCAGGGCCGCGGGCAGGTACACATAACCCAGACTCCAGGGCGGCAATTCGGTTCGCCCCCAGCCGGTGGCCACGAAGCCGGCGCTGCCGGCCAGCGCGATGGGCAGGCCGCAGGCAGCGGAGATCGCCACCGCGTTCTGCATCGGCAGCCGGCACCAGGACAGAAAGGGTACCGTGAGTGAGCCGCCGCCGATACCGAACAGGCTGGAGATGCCGCCGATCACCGAGCCCACCCCGGCCAGGCCGACGCCGCCGGGCACCCGCTCGGGCAGGCCGTCCCCGGCGCTCACCGCGCGCCGCCGGCTGAGCAGCATCTGCGCCGCGATCAGCACCGCGAACACGCCGAACAGGCGGGTCAGCGCGGCGCCGGACAGCCGGTCGGCGACCACCGCGCCGAGCAAGGCGCCCACCACGATGCCCCCCGCCAGCCGCCAGGCCAGCGGCCAGCGCACGAAACCGGCCACATGGTGGGCGCGCACCGAACTGCCGGCGGTGACGATGATGGTGGCCAACGAGGTACCCACCGCCATCTGCGCCACCACCGCGCCATCGAACCCCATCGCGTGGAACAGATAGATCAGCGGCGGCACGATCACCACGCCCCCGCCCAGGCCCAGGGCACCACCCAGCAAACCGGCGAACACGCCGATCAGGGCGCAGATCAACACAAGCGTCATTCATGTCCCCTGCTGGAAATGGCGGTTATGCTAGCAGCCCCGTTTTGTTATGTCCCAGGGAACCGGTTACCCATGTGCATTGTGCTATTCGACTGGCGGCCCGGCGCGGCCACGCCGCTCTCCGTGGCCGCCAACCGCGACGAGTTCCACGCCCGCCCCACCGAGGCGGCGCGCTGGCGTGGCGGCGTCTTCTGCGGCCTGGATATCCGCGCCGGCGGCACCTGGCTGGGCATCCACCGCGACGGCCGCTTCGCGGTGATCACCAATTTCCGCGAGCCGATCGCCGAACCGGGCGGCGGCGAACGCTCCCGGGGGCTGCTGCCCCAGGCCTTTCTGGAAAGCCGCGACAGCCCGGAAGCCTTTTGCGCCGCCCTGGCCGATGAACAGCACCACTATGCCGGGTTTAATTTACTGGTCGGTGACCGCCGCACGCTCTGGTATCTGAGCAACCGGGGCGCCGCGCCCCGGCCGGTGGACCCCGGCCTGCACGGCCTCTCCAACGGCCTGCTCGACGAGCCCTGGCCCAAGGTGGCGCGCGGCAAGGCCAACCTGGACCGCGCCCTGGGCCGGGAAGCCGGCCTGGAAGGATTGCTGGACGTGGTCAACGACCGCCATCAGCCGGCGGACTCGGAACTGCCCGACACCGGCGTCAGCCGGGAACTGGAACGCCTGGTGGCGCCGGTGTTCATCCAATCCGAACAATACGGCACCCGCGCCAGCTCGGCGGTGCAGCTGCACGACGACGGCCACATCGAAATGGCCGAGCAGAGCTGGCAGCCGAACGGCCAGCCCGACGGCCCGGTCCGCTACAGCCAGGCACGCTAACGCCGCCATTGTCGGGGCAGGTCTTGTGGGAGCGGGCCTTGCCCGCGAAAGGGTGGCTTATAGCCACCCGGCGGGATACCAGAGACGCTGTTTGTGCTGCCGTTAGAAAGGCCTCTGGGATCCTGCCGGGAGCTTCGCTCCCTTTCGCGGGCGGGGCCCGCTCCCACAAGGTCCGGGCTCAGCCGCTTTTGCGGTGGCGGATCAGTTCGCCGAGGCCGGCCTTGGTGAGCTGCAGGTCCACGTAGGAGGCGATCACCTCGCCGTTGTCCATGGCCAACACCTCATTGAGCAGGCGGCGCAGGAAGCCCATGTTGACCTGGCGCACGGCGGCTTTGACGCGCAGCAGGTTGGAGGCGTTCATCGACAGGGCGTCGTAGCCCATCGCCATGATCAGCAACGCCGAGGCCGGGTCGCCGGCCATCTCGCCGCACACCGACACCGGCTTGCCTTCCTCGTGGGCCTGCTCCACCACGTGCAGCAGCGCGTGCAGCACCGCCGGGTGGAAGGAGTTGTACAGGTCGGAGACCTGTCGGTTGTTACGGTCCACCGCCAGCAGATACTGGGTCAGGTCGTTGGTGCCCACGGACAGAAAGTCGACCCGCTGGGCCAGCGCCCGGGCCTGGTACACCGAAGCGGGCACCTCGATCATCACGCCCACCGGCGGCATCGCCACGTCCACGCCCTCTTCGCGGACTTCCAGCCAGGCCCGGTGGATCAGGTGCTGCGCTTCCTCGGCTTCGAACACGCTGGTGATCATCGGCAGCATGATGCGCAGGTTGTCGAAGCCCTCCGAAGCCTTGAGCATGGCGCGCACCTGGACGATGAAAATCTCCGGGTGATCCAGGGTCACGCGGATACCGCGCCAGCCCAGGAAGGGGTTTTCCTCTTCGATGGGGAAATAGCTGAGCGCCTTGTCGCCGCCGATGTCCAGGGTGCGCATGGTCACCGAATGGGGCGCGAACGGAGACAGCTGCTCGCGGTAAATCAGCCGCTGCTCCTCTTCCGACGGGAAGCGGTCGCGCACCATGAACGGAATTTCCGTGCGGTACAGCCCCACCCCTTCGGCGCCGCGTTCGATGGAGCGGTTGATGTCGGTCATCAGGCCGGTGTTCACCTGCAGACAGATGCGTTGGCCGTCCTCGGTCTGCGCCGGCAGGTCGCGCAGTTTTTCCAGGCCCGCCAGCAGATGTTTCTCTTCGGCGATGATGTCCTGGAACTGTTCCTTCAGTTCGGCGGTGGCGTTGGCGATCACCCGGCCGCGGAAGCCGTCGATGATCAGCTCCTTGCCGTCGAGCTTCTTCAGCGGCAGGTTCTGGCAGCCCACCACCGTGGGGATGCCCATGGCGCGGGCAACAATGGCCATGTGCGAGTTGCGCGAGCCGCGCGTGGTGACAATGCCGGCGAGACGCTCCTGGGGCATCTCCATCAACATCGGCGCGGAGATGTCCTCGCCCATCAGGATGCAGGCGTCCGGGAATTCGATCTGCCGCCGGTTGCGGCTCTGCAGCTGCCCCAGCACCCGGCGGCCCAGGTCGCGCACGTCGGCGGCCCGTTCCCGCAGATAGGGGTCGTCCATCATTTCGAAGGTGTGCACATGGGCGTCCACCACCATGCGCAGGGCGCCCTGGGCCCAGTGCCCCTCGCGGATCTTCGCGACCACCTCGGCGGGCAGGGCGTGGCGGTCGAGCATGCGCAGGTAGACGTCGAACAGCGCCTGTTCCTCGGCGCCCAGGCTCTTCTTGGCGCGCTCGGCAAGATCACGGATTTCCTGGCGCACCCGCACCAGGGCCTCGTCGAGCAGGGCGATCTCCGCGTTGACGTCCTCCACTTCCCGGTCCGGCACCGAGGACAGGTCGGTTTCCGGAAACAGCAGCACCGCCTGGCCGATGGCCGCGCCGGAGGCGCCGGACTGGCCGTCATAGATGGTGGGCAGTTTCTCGTGGGCGTCGAGCTGTTCGAACAGCGCGCCGGAGGCGTGGGCGTGGGCGATCACCGCCGACAGCTGCGCCGAGATGGTGACCAGGAAGGCCTCCTCGCTCTGGTCGAAACGGCGCGCATCGCGCTGCTGCACCACCAGGATGCCGAGCACGTCACCGTGGTGCATCACCGGCACGCCGAGGAAGGCGTGGAAGGGGTCCTCGCCGGTTTCCGCCAGGTAATGGAATTTCGGGTGCGAGAAGGCGTCTTCCAGGTTGATGGGCTCCTCGCGCAGGCCCACCTGCCCCACCAGACCCTCGGAAAGCCCCAGGCTGACCCGGCCGATCGCCTCGCGCTTGAGGCCCTCGGAGGCCATCAGCACGTAACGCTCTTCGCTGTTGTTGCGAAGGTAGATGGAACACACCTCGGTGCCCATGGCATCGCGCACGCGCTTGGCCATCAAATCCAGAGCGGACGGGATGTCAGGCGCGTTGTTCACTTCCTGCACGATGCGGCGCAGGGTATCGAGCATGCGGATTCCTCTTAGGCTTCTAGTGCTTCTGCAAGGCACGCAAGGCCGGTGCCAGCTCACGCAGGGCCCGGGCGTACACCCCGCGCTTAAAGTGCACCACTTTGCGAATCGGGTACCAGTAGTTCACCCAGCGCCAGTCCTGGAACTCCGGCACCGGTGAGCGGGCCAGGTCGATGGCCGCTTCGCCCGCCTCCAGACGCAGCAGATACCACTTCTGCCGCTGGCCGATGCAGGTGGGGCGGTTACGCGGCGGACGCAGAAAGCGGCGCGGCAGGCGGTAGGTCAGCCAGCCTTCGGTGGTGGCGAGAATGCGCACATGCTCGCGCAACAGGCCGGTTTCCTCTTCCAGCTCCCGGAACAGAGTCTCTTCCGGGCTTTCACCGGGCATCATGCCGCCCTGGGGAAACTGCCAGGCATCGCGGTTGCCCACCCGGCGACCCCAGAACACCCGGCCGTCCGGGCCGGCGATCACAATGCCGACGTTCAGCCGGTATCCTTTGTCGTCAATAATGCCTGTCATTGTCTTCAATCCCGTGGAAACGACGAGAGCCCGCCGTCCCCCAATTACTGCCATTAAACCTTGCCGGGCCCGGGGCAATCAATCGGCGCCCTGAATCAGGCGGATCGCCGGCACCGGTTCACGGTGCGCCCATCGCCTCTGCTAAGCTAGCGACCCTGACAGGGGAGGGCCCATGACACTGGCTATTTTCGACTTGGACAACACTTTGATCGCCGGAGATTCCGACCATCTCTGGGGGGAATTCCTGATCGACCAGGGTATCGTTGATGCTGATGGCTTCAAAGCCGCCAATGACGGTTTCTTCCAGGACTATCAGGACGGCCGGCTGGACATCTTCGCGTACCAGGAATTCGTGCTCGGCGTGCTCAAGGGCCGGCCGCTGGAAGAACTCGACCGCCTGCGCCAGCGCTACATGGACACGGTGATCGACAGCATCTGGCTGCCCGCCGCCGAGCAGCTGATCGCCGACCACCGCGAGCGCGGCCACACCCTGATGATCATCACCGCCACCAATGATTTCATCACCGCGCCCATCGCCGCCCGCCTGGGCGTGCCGTGGCTGATCGCCACCCAGGCGGCCACCGACGCCGACGGCCTCTACACCGGCCGCGTCCAAGGCATCCCCAGTTATCAGTACGGCAAGGTGGAGCGGCTCTCCGAATGGCTCGTCGAACACCAGGAAACGCTCGAGGGCAGCTACTTCTACAGCGATTCCCACAACGATCTGCCCCTGCTGCGCAAGGTGGATCACCCGGTGGCCGTGGACCCGGACCCGACCCTGGAACGCCACGCCCGGGAACTGGGCTGGCCGATCCTGTCGCTGAGGGCGCCGTCGTGATCCGCCGTTTCCGCCTCGCCGCCGTCCTGATCGCCACCACCGCGGTCGCCCTGTCCGGCTGCGACCGGCCGCCCGAAGAGGACACCGCCGCGCGCCCGCCGGCGCCGGCGCAAAACGCCGACCGGCCCCTCGAACTGACCA
Organism: Alloalcanivorax sp.; assembly: GCF_964221125.1. NCBI lineage: Bacteria > Pseudomonadati > Pseudomonadota > Gammaproteobacteria > Oceanospirillales > Alcanivoracaceae > Alloalcanivorax > Alloalcanivorax sp. Next base: position 4,517 of record NZ_CAXPXK010000061.1, on the reverse strand, counting down.
CCGACAGCGGCGCCCCCCTGGAAAGCCGGCGCGGCGAGTGGCGCGACGCGCTGCGTGCCCTGCTGGCGGCACCGGACGCGGACACGCTGGCCACCGCCGACCGCCGCTGGCGCGACCTGTACGACGCCTTCAACCGCCACTACCTGAGCCTGGCCGCGCAGGCCTGCGCCGGCGACCGCCAGGCGCCGCTGCAGCGCCTGGACGCCTGGCCGCTCTACCCGGCCTATGTGGACGCCCTGCCCGCCTGGCCGGACTCCGGCATCGTCAACGACCCGGCCCTGGAGCTCAGCGCCGCCAGCCTGCGCCGCCAGCAAGGCGCCACCGCCGACGGCGAAGTGGCCCTGGGGTTCCAGCCGATCCGCCTGCTGATCGCCGGCGCCGAAGGCGCGCCCCGCCAGGCCAAGGACCTGCGCGCGGAAGGGGATGAGCCGGCGGCGGCCCTGCGCGAACGGCGCCGCACCTACCTGAAACTGGCCGCCGACCAGCTGCAGGCGGACCTCAACGCCCTCCACCGGGACGACGGCCTCAGCCTGACATCGCTGCGCTGCGCCCTGGAAACCCTGGACGACCGCCTCGCCGCGCTCCAGACCCACCGCCAGGCCACCGCGCCCGAGGAAGGCCTGTACATTCCCTCGGTCAGCGTGGAAATCCTCGAATCCACCCAGCCGGCCGCCGCCCTGGCGCAGCTGAGTGCCGACGCCAACGGCGACGCCCGCGCCGCCCTGGAAAGCGGCTACCCCGGCTTCGAGGCCGCCCTCGACCAGGCGGTGGAAGCGGAGAGCTGGGCGCCGATCGGGGAGTGGCTGCACGCCCACGGGGACTAGGTTGGGCTGTGGCCCACCCCACAAACAAAAAAAGCGCGGCCGTAGCCGCGCTGGTCCGCCTTCCTTGGCGGGAGTCTTCGTCCTGAAGCAGGATCGGGTCCGGGCTTAGAAGTTGTAGCGCCCGAACACACCGATGTTGTCGGAATCGTCGGTGAAGGCCACCCGGGCGCCCACGTCCCAGGCGCGGTTCAGATTGACCAGGCCCTGGCCGTAGACACCGAAGTTACCGTCATAGATATCTTCGTAGAGCACGCCGCCGGACAGCTCCAGCACCTCGGTGGTCTGATGACGCAGGCCGCCGCTCACCGCGTAGCCCCACTCTTCGTCATTGAAGTCGTTGTCGTCACGGATCACGTCGGCGGTACCGACCAGATCCAGGCCGCGCTGCAGCGGGGTGTGGAAGCCGGCGCCCACGTACAGGCGGTTGCCGTCCACGTCGTCGCTGCCCGGGCTGTCGTAGTCGCCGTCATAGAAGCTGGCGCCGCCGCGCAGGAACAGATGCTCGTCCAGGGCGAAGGAGCCTTCACCGCTGAGCACGTCCACATCCGGGCCGTTGTCGTAATCCCAGTTGTCATAACCGAACTGACCGTAGGTGTACGAGAAGCCGTTGTCGCGAACCGGCGTGGTCTGCTGGCTCTGGGCCTGGGCGTTGATGCTGGCCAGGGAAGCCGCGGCGATCGCGGATGCCATCAGGGTCTTCTTCAACATTTCCATGTCCTCGCTTTCAAATGGTCGATCAGGATGAGCGCCATCATCCACCTGCCCGCGACCCTCTACCAGTACCGGCCTCGCGCTTTATGACCCTTTTATAAAAGTTTTCATTTTCACGCTTTTTTGTCGTTTTTCAGGCGCGCCGCAACGCCTTGCTTGACCTTGGGGTTGCCCCAAGGTTTAACACTGGTCACTGATCGTTGTTCCCGTTGATCAATACGGAAGCCACCACCATGCGCACGCATCACTTGCCGATTCAGGGCGCCACCTGCCAGGGCTGCGCCAATAAAATCCGGACCGCCCTCGGGGCGGTGCCCGGCGCCGACGAGGTCCAGGTGGATCTCGATGAACAGACGGTCACCGTGCGCGGCGACGCCCGGCCCGAGGCACTGACCCGCGCCCTGGCGGAGAGCGGTTACGGCGTGGAAACGGCGCCCGAGCCGGAGCCGGAGCCCGAATCCGAAGGCAGCGACAGTGCCCGGTCCGGCGGCGACATCCAGCTGGCGATCACCGGCGCCACCTGCGCCTCCTGCGTTCGCAGCATCGAAACCGCCCTGGGCGGCGTGGCCGGCGTCCGCGAGGCGAGCATGAACCTGGCCGACCACAGCGCCCGGGTAAGCGGCCGGGCGGCGCCGGGCGATCTGATCCGCGCGGTGGAGAGCGCCGGCTACGGCGCCAGCGTGATCGAGGACCCGCGCCGCGCCGACCAGGAACGGGAGGAGCGCGAGCAGGCCCACTACCGGCAGCTGCTGCGCCACACCGGTTACGGCCTGGGCGTGGGCGCGCCGCTGATGCTGTGGGGCCTGCTCGGCGGCAGCATGACGGTGCAGCCGGGCACCTGGAGCCAGGCCGCCTGGCTGGCGGTGGGCGTGATCACCCTGGCGGTGCTGGCGGTGCCCGGACGGCCGTTCTTCGTCGGCGCCTGGAAAGCCCTGCGCCACCACAACGCCAACATGGACACGCTGATCGCGCTGGGCACCGGCACCGCCTGGCTGTACTCCATGGTGGTGGTGCTGGCGCCGGGGCTGGTGCCGGAAGCGGCCCGCCATGTCTATTTCGAAGCCAGCGCCATGATCATCGGCCTGATCAGCCTGGGCCTGGCCCTGGAAGTGCGCGCCCGGGGCAAGACCAGCGCCGCCGTCAAACGCCTGCTCGACCTGCGCGCCAAAACCGCCCGCGTGCTGCGTGACGGCGGCGAACAGGACATTCCGGTGGAACAGGTGGTGGCCGGCGACCGCGTGCGGGTGCGCCCGGGCGAGAAAATCGCCGTGGACGGCGAAGTGGAAGAAGGCAGCAGCCGGCTGGACGAGTCCATGCTCACCGGCGAGCCGATGCCGGTGGCCAAGGGCCCCGGCGACAGCGTCGCCGCCGGCACCCTGAACGAGGGCGGCACGCTGATCTATCGGGCCACCCGGGTAGGCGCGGACACCGCCCTGGCGCGGATCATCGAACTGGTGAAAAAAGCCCAGGGCACCAAGCCGCCGATCGGGCGCCTGGCGGACCAGGTGTCCGCGGTGTTCGTGCCCACCATCATGCTGATCGCGGTGGCCGCCGCCCTGGTCTGGTTCAATCTGGGCCCGCAGCCGCCGTTCTCGCACATGATGGTGGCGGCCACCACGGTGCTGATCATCGCCTGCCCCTGCGCCCTGGGCCTGGCCACGCCCATGTCGGTGATGGTGGGCGTGGGCAAGGCCGCCGAGTACGGCATCCTGATTCGCCAGGGCGAGGCCCTGCAGACCGCCGCCGACCTGGACACCGTGGTGCTGGACAAGACCGGCACCATCACCGAGGGCCGCCCGGCGCTGACCCGGGTGCTGGCCGCCGACGGCGACACCGAGGAGGAAGTGCTGACGCTGGCCGCCAGCCTGGAAGCCGGCTCGGAACACCCGCTGGCCCAGGCGATTATGACCGCCGCCGAGGAACGCGGCCTGTCGCCGCGGTCGGTCAGCGACTTCCAGGCGCTTAACGGCAAGGGCGTCAGCGCCCGGCTCGACGGCGCCACCCTGCGGCTGGGCAACCGCCGCTGGCTGGAGCAGGAAGGGGTCACCCTGGCGCTGCAGGACCAGGCCGCCGCGCTCAGCCAGGACGCCGCCACGCCGCTGTTCCTGGCCCGCGACGACCGGGTTATCGGCGTGCTGGGCGTCGCCGACCGCATCAAGGACGACGCCGCCGACGCCATTCGCCGGCTGCGTGAGCGCGGCCTGCGGGTGATCATGATCACCGGCGACATCCAGGCCAGCGCCGACGCCATCGCCCGCCAGGCCGGCGTCGACGAGGTGCTCGCCGAAGTGCTGCCGGAGGACAAGGCCCGCGAAGTGAAGCGGCTGCAACAGGACGGCGCCAAGGTGGCAATGGTCGGCGACGGCATCAACGACGCCCCGGCGCTGGCCCAGGCCGACGTGGGCTTCGCCATCGGCACCGGCACCGACGTGGCCATCGAGTCCGCCGCCGTCACGCTGATGAGCGGCTCGCTGCACGGCGTCGCCGACGCCATGGCGATCTCCCGGGCGACGCTGGGCAACATCAAGCAGAACCTGTTCGGCGCCTTCGTCTACAACAGCCTGGGCGTGCCGGTGGCCGCCGGTCTGCTCTACCCGTTCACCGGCTGGCTGCTCAGCCCGGTGATCGCCGGCGCCGCCATGTCGCTGAGCTCGGTGACCGTGGTCAGCAACGCCAACCGGCTGCGCTTCTTCAAACCCAACAAAGCGGACCGCCACACGGTCGAGGGGAGGCACGACTCATGAGCTGGCTGATCAATCTCTCCGGCCTGGCGCTGATGGCGCTGATCGTCTGGTGGTTCTGGCTGGCCGGCGCCGGCAAGGCACGGCGCGCCACTCACGGCGCGGTGGATATTATCGTCGACGACGGGGTCTATGAGCCGGCGGTGATCGAGAGCAACGCCGGCGAACCGCTGTCGCTGCGCTTCGAACGCCGCGACGCCAGCCCCTGCGCCGAACAGGTGGTGTTCCACGGCCTCGACGT
>NZ_CAXPXK010000060.1:0-13690 GCF_964221125.1 Alloalcanivorax sp. | reverse complement strand
CCCAGGGCCGGGAGGGTTGCCTTGGCCATGTTCTCTCCTTGCTTTCGTGGCTTGTCTAACGCCTACCTGATGATGAAGGCGGCCGCTTTCAAGCGCGCCCCTTCATGCCGGCCACCAGGAAGTCCACGAACTGGCGGACCTTGGGGGACAAATGGCGGTGGCGTGGATAGACCACCCACACCGCCGTGTGGGTGCAGGCGTGGGCGTCCAGCACCGACACCAGCTCGCCCCGTTCGATGCCCTCGCGCACGTAGTAGTCCGGCAGCTGGGCCAGCCCCAGCCCCTTGCGCACCGCGTCCAGCAACGCCAGGCCGGAATTGGCCCGCCAGTTGCCCTCCACCCGCCAGGCCCGGTGCTGGCCGTCCAGGTCGAAGGTCCAGTGGTCGGCGGAACCGAGCAGGCAGTTGTGGCCGGCCAGCTCGCCCAGGGTGTGCGGCCGCGGGTGGCGCTGGAAATAGTCCGCCGAGCCCACCACGTATTCCCGGCGCGGGCACAGCTTGCGGGCGATCAGCGAGGAGTCGGGCAGGGCGCCGGTGCGCACCGCCACGTCGAAGCCTTCGTCGACGATGTCCACCGGCCGGTTGGTGAAGTCCATGCGCACCGACAGTTGCGGGTGCTCGGCGAGGAAGTCGTTGACCAGCGGGGCGATGAATTTCTCGCCGAAGGTGGTGGCGCAGGTGAGTTTGAGCACGCCGGTGGGCCGGCGCTGGTAGTCGCTGATCGCGGTGAGCGCTTCCTGGAAACCGTCGAACAGCTGGGCGCAGTGCTCGAAATAGACGGCGCCGGCATCGGTGAGCCGCAGACGGCGGGTGGTCCGGTACAGCAGCTGGGTGCCGAGCTGGGTCTCCAGGCGCGCCACCAGACGGCTGACGTGGGAGCTGGAGACCCCCAGGCCCCGGGCCGCGCCGGCGAAGGATTCGTGCCTCACCACCTCGACGAAGGCCTCGATGCGATCCCAGTGCTGCATTGTTGCTCCTGAGCAATAATCTATTGCGAAATAATGCCTTAAGAGGGCGAAGCAGCGCCAGTACACTGAACCGGTGATCCGACGTCAGACGTCCTACCTGTTACGGAGAAGAGCATGAAATCGAGAGCCGCCGTCGCCTGGGAAGCAGGCAAACCCCTGGTTATTGAAGAAATCGACGTGGCCGGCCCGAAAGCCGGGGACGTGCTGGTGCAGATCGTCGCCACCGGCGTCTGCCACACCGACGCCTACACCCTGTCCGGGAAGGACCCGGAGGGGCTGTTCCCGTCCGTGTTCGGCCACGAAGGCGCGGGCATCGTCCAGGAAGTGGGCGAAGGCGTCACCAGCGTCAAACCCGGCGACCATGTGATTCCGCTCTACACCGCCGAGTGCGGCAAATGTAAGTTCTGCCTGTCCGGCAAGACCAACCTGTGCTCCGCGGTGCGCGCCACCCAGGGCCAGGGCCTGATGCCCGACGGCACCCGCCGCTTCTCCCTGAACGGCACCGAGCTGAACCACTACATGGGCACCAGCACCTTCTCCGAGTACACCGTGGTGCCGGAAGTGTCCCTGGCCAAGGTCAGCAAGGAAGCGCCGCTGGACAAGATCTGCCTGCTCGGCTGCGGCGTCACCACCGGCATCGGCGCGGTGCTCAACACGGCCAAGGTGGAGCCGGGCTCCACGGTGGCGGTGTTCGGCCTGGGCGGCATCGGCCTGTCGGTGATTCAGGGCGCGGTGATGGCCAAGGCGGAACGGATCATCGCCATCGACGTGAACAACGACAAAGAGAAGATCGCCCGCCAGTTTGGCGCCACCGACTTCATCAACCCCAAGGATTACAGCAACTCGATCCAGGAAGTGATCGTCGAGCTCACCGACGGCGGCGTGGACTACTCCTTCGAGTGCATCGGCAACGTCAACGTGATGCGCTCGGCGCTGGAGTGCTGCCACAAAGGCTGGGGCGAATCGATCATCATCGGCGTGGCCGGCGCCGGCGAGGAGATCAGCACCCGCCCGTTCCAGCTGGTCACCGGCCGGGTCTGGAAAGGCTCCGCCTTCGGCGGCGTCAAAGGCCGCACCGAGCTGCCCGGCTACGTGGACCGCTACATGAAGGGCGAGATCAAGATCGACGAGTTCGTCACCCACACCATGCCGCTGGATGACATCAACAAGGCGTTCGATCTGATGCACGAAGGCAAAAGCATCCGGTCGGTCATTCTGTACTGATTGCGGGAGCACTCGCTATGACTCATCCCGACGAACTGGAACTGGTCGCCGCGAACAAGAGCTTCGGCGGCTGGCTAAAGCGCTACAAGCACCACAGCAAGGTGCTCGGCTGCGAGATGATCTTCGCCATCTATCTGCCGCCGGCGGCGGAGGAGCAGGACGTGCCGCTGCTGTGGTGGCTGTCCGGCCTGACCTGCACGGATGAAAACTTCATGCAGAAGGCCGGCGCCCACGGCACCGCCGCGGAGCTGGGCCTGGCGATCGTCTGCCCGGACACCAGCCCGCGCGGCACCGACCTGCCCGGCGAGCACGACAGCTATGATTTCGGCTCCGGCGCCGGCTTCTACGTGAACGCCACCGAGGCACCCTGGAACCGCCACTACCGCATGTACGACTACGTCACCGAAGAGCTGCCGGCGCTGGTGGCCCGGCACTTTCCGCTCAACGGCCAGCAGTCGATCAGCGGCCACTCCATGGGCGGCCACGGCGCCCTGGTGTGCGCGCTTAAGAACCCGGAGCGCTACGCCTCGGTGTCCGCGTTCGCGCCCATCGCCAACCCGACGCAGTGCCCCTGGGGCGAGAAAGCGCTGGGCGGCTATCTGGGTGACGACCGGGAAAGCTGGAAGGCGTGGGACGCCTGCGAGCTGATCGCCACCGGCGCCCCGGCGCCGGCGGAAATCAAGGTGGACCAGGGCGAGGCGGACAACTTCTACCAGGACGGGCAGCTACGCCCGGAAGCCCTGGAAGCGGCCTGCAAGCAGGCCGGCGTGCCGCTGACCCTGCGTATGCTGCCCGGGTACGATCATTCCTACTTCTTTATCGCCAGCTTTATCGACGACCATCTTCGCTACCACGCGCACCATCTGCGTAGCGGCTGAACCGGGATTTGCTCTCCAGAAGGCCCGCGCCGGGATCGGGTGGGCCCGCCCAGGACACGCCACGAGTACATCCATGTAGATACTCTGTTAGAACTCAAGCTTTCAGATGCTCTTCACTGAAGAGCATCGCTGAATCAAAAGCAGTCTCTGTCTGTATGCAGGCCCACAAACCAGTGAGGTACTTCCGCATCACTGCGCACAGGGCCTGGATCTTCTTTTTGCCCCGTGACACAAGGGCGTCGTAAAAGGCCTTCACCCGTGGGTCGTGCTGGATGGCGCTCATGGCTGGCATGTACAAGGCCGCACGGAGATAAGCATTGCCCGCCTTGCTCAAGCGCGCCGGCCGGTTGACGCTGCTGCCCGACTGCGTCAATCGGACATCCAGACCCGCAAAACGACTGACTTGCGGGGCTTTCAGACTGGAAGGCAGCACACACAGCTCCGCCAGTACGATCAGGGCGGAGGCCTTACCAACGCCTTTGGCGGCACACATATGGGTCAGGTACCGGGACAGGGTCTCACACTCCGCGATCAGCGCCAGCGCCGCCTGGCTCAGCCGTTCAATGCGCCGATCCAGGTAGGCGATACCCTCTTGTTCGTCCTCAACCAGTAGGGATCGGGTCGAGTTCTTGGCCTGTAGCGCATGCAGCCGGTTCTTGGCTTGGGTTCGGGTACCGGTCAAGCGGTTGATCTGCCGCCCGATATCGCGCAGCGCCAGCCGGACCTCATCGGGAGGTGTCCACAGCGAGGGCTCGATGCGTTCACCGTATTCCGCCAGCAAGGCGGCATCGACCCCGTCGGTCTTGCTCCCGGCCAACTTCAGTTTAGCGAAGTGGTGGAAGCTTTTGGGATTGATGACTGCCACCGGCAGCCCTGCTTGTACCAAGGCTACCGCCAAATCAAAGTAGTAGATTCCCGTCGCTTCCATAGTGATGAGCGTGGGCTTGAGGTTCTGGAGGCGCTTGATCGCTTTGGCGTGCCCCTGGGCCGATTGCGAGAACGACTCCACCTTGGAAGCCTTGCCTCCCTTGCGGTTCACCAGATCAAAGGTTTTCGCCGCAATATCTACACCCACAAACACACTCATACCCTTCCTCTCGCATCGACATCTATTCCACAATAGCCACCGGTTCCCCGACCTCGCACTTGATACTGCCTCGACCTTGCGATACGAAGTCCGGCCAATCCGGCTTCTTGATACTCTTCGAGGTTGGTAATGAGGCGGGGAGCCACTCTACATACGAGGTCAGTCAACACTGCCTCCAGGCTCAGACGGCCTCCCCGGTAACTGGTGGACAACCTTAACTGTTCATCGGTATTGAACATACAAGGCTCCCTGTCGAACGTCCTGTTCTCCAGGGTCCCGGAAGGGCAGAACACAGACCCGCTCTTTGGGAAGATTCCGATGCCCCGGGTCATAACACCGCCGGACCGTCCAGGGAGGGGAAGCTTGGAATCTTCCTAGGAGCGCCGGGATCGGGTGGGCCCGTCCAGGACCGTGTTTGGCCAGGGATGGCCAAAGCGGTCCGCCGCCCGGCCGAGCCTACATGGATGTACTCGTGGCGTGTCCTGGACGGGCCCACCCGATACCGGCGCGGGCTGTCTGGAGGGAAAAGCCTCTGGGATCCTGCCGGGTGGCTGGTGCCACCCTTTCGCGGGCGGGGCCCGCTCCCACAACCCCGGCTTCGTAGCGCCGCGTGACCGTTTAGTTAGGGGAGAGGCAGGTCGGGGAGCTGGCCGTCGAGTTCGGCGACGCGGCGTTCCAGGACCTTGGCGGCTTTGACCTGATCGCCCAGCGCCAGGTAGAGCCGCGACAGCTCCGCCAGGGCGGTGGCGCTCTGGCTGGAATTGGCCGCCGCCTCGAAGAAGTTCTGCGCCTTACCCCACAGCCGCGCCTTGAGCGCCACCCGCCCGGCGGTGACCAGCACCGCCGCGTTGCCGGGGCGGTCCACCAGCCACTTTTCCAGGTTCTGCAGCAGTTCGTCCGGGGACACATCGTCGATGGCTTCCAGCACCGGCGGCAGGCGGTCGTCCCAGTCCCGTTCCAGCTGCTCCTTGACCAACGACAGGGCGCGGCTGCCTTCACCGAGCTGCGCCAGGAAGCCGGCGTAACGGGCCACCATGGCCGGATCCTGCTTGAGCGCGCTGGGCACCTGCTTCCACAGGTCGCGCAATTCCCGGGCGCGGCTGTCGCCATCGTTGAAGCCCGGTTTCTGCGCCAGTTGCTGGACACGGGCCAGCCAGGCGCGGCGCTCGCGGCGGGCCGCGTAGGCGTCACCGAGGGCGCGGCGCAGACGCGGCGCCAGGGCGCACAGCGCCGGCCAGTCGCGCTCGCGTTCCAGCACGTCGGCGTATAGCGCCAGAATGCGTTTGTTGCCGGGCGCCTTTTCCACCAGACCTTTCAGCTCCCGGTGGGCGGCGGCCGGGCGGCCGTCGTCGAGGGCAAAGCGGGCCCGCATCAGGCCACTGAAGCTGTCGCCCCGGCGGCTCTTGGCGGCGTTTTGCAGGTACTCTTCCAGGGCCTCGCCGTCGCCGCGCTGGCGGGCGCATTCCGCCGCCAGCAACCAGGCCACCAGGGGCCAGTCCCCGTCGCGGCCGGCGGCGGTGAGCAGCCGTTCGGCCTTATCCAGTTCGCCGTCCATCAGCAGGATAAAGCCGCTTTTCAGGCGGCGGCGGGCCACGCCGCGGCGGAAACGCCGGGTGGCGCGCACCGGCTCCGCCAGATTCCAGGCCAGGTTGCCCAGCAGGGTCAGAACAACCAGGGCCACCGCGCCCAGGATCAGCGCCAGCAGCGCGAAGCCGAGCGTGGACTCCAGACGCCATTGGTCGCGGATCACCAGCAGGTAGCCGGAATCGGCGGCCATCCAGCGGCCCAGGAAGGTGGCCGCCAGCAGTACGACGACAATCAGCAGCAGCGCTTTTTTCATCGGCCGGCCTCCCCGGCCGTGCCGTCACCGCCGCTTTTCAGCAGGTCACGCTTGAGGCCGCGAACCGCGTCCAGGCCGGCGCCGATTTCCGGCAACGCCTGCTCCACCTGCTGGCCGCCCAGTTCCTCCAGGGCGGCGCGCATCTGGCGCACCCGGCCCTGATCTTCCTGGAACCACTGGTTGAGCATGGCGGCGGCGTTATCCAGCGCCTGCCGGTAGGCCTGCACGCGCCGCTGCATCAGCGCCAGCTGCGCCTGCTGCAGGCTGGCGTCCAGGGTCAGGCGCACGGTGGACGCCTGGGTTTCGGTGAGCGGTAGCGGCACCTCGCCTTCGTGGCGACGCACCGTCACCGGCAGATGGTTGAGCAGCCGCTGCCACCAGCCGGCGTCCTGTTCGGTGTCCTCGGCGGGCGGCGCCTGGCGCTCCGGCACCGCCAGCTCCGGGATCAGCGCCTGCAGCGCGCCGAGGCGCAGCACCATGGCCTGGACGTCGACCTGGCGGGCGCCGTTGAGTTTTTCGATGTCCACCGCCAGCGCCTTGCGGGCCGGCAGCGCCTGCGGGTCGTCGAGACGCGCCAGGGTCTGGTCCGCGGCCTGCAGCAGGCGGCGTGCGGCCTCGGCGTCGCCGGTGAGCATCAGGCGCTGGCCGGCCCGCGCGGCCAGGGATTCCGCTTCGTTGATCAGCCACAGACGCTGCCCGCCCTGGCGCACATCGGCCAGGGCCTCCCGGTCGCGGGCGCGGGCCGCTTCGATGCGGTCCTGGGATTCGCGTATTTCCTGAAGCGCCCGGTCGCGGCGCTGGGATTCCCGGTTCAGTTCACTGCGCAGGTCGCTGATTTCGCCCTGGCTGGCCCGGCGGTCCTGCTCCAGCACCCGCCATTGTTGCCAGCCCCACCAGCCGGCGGCGGCCAGAGCGGCGAGGACAATAAGCACGATAAGCAGCGGCCAGAGGCTCAAGCCCTGCTGGCGGTGAAAAGCGCGGTGCGTCATGGGGTCTCCCTTTTGTTGTTGCCGCCGGCGGCGGACGATCCCGGTCGTTCCCTAGAAAAGCTGGTGGCGGAATGGGTAAACGATAAAGAGACCGACCGGCGCCGTCCAACCTCTTATCGTCACACGTTCGCGCCGGAAGGCCCCGTCAAGACGGCGGCACGGCCGCCAGCATGTCGCTGTCATGGGCGCTGGCGGCCACCACCAGCGGCCCCGGATGCTGCTCGGCCACGGCGGCGGCCACCCGCTCGCCGGCGGCGATCACCGTGGCCTCGGCGGGCACCAGCGCGGCCATCGCCCGCCAGCCCTCGACGCTGGTGATCATCACCGTATCGGCGCCTTCGGGCCAGTGGCGGCCGGGGGCGGGCAGGCGCCGGTAGAACGGCACCACGTCCACGCCGGCGCCTTTTTCCCGCAGCCGCGCCGCCAGCCAGTCGCGGCCGCTGTCGCCCCGGCAGATCAGAATACGTTTTTCCGCCACCGAGGCCAGGCAGGGCAACGCCAGCACCGCCTCGGAATTAAAGCCGCTGCGCGGGTATTCCGGAGTCAGCCCGGCGTCGCGGATCACCGCGGCGGTGGACTCCCCCACCGCCAGCCAGTGCACCCCCACCGGCCACTGCGGCCAGAGGTCGGCGAAGGCGTTCAGGGCATGGTGAGCGGCGTTGGCGCTGACGAAAAACACCGCGTGGTAGAGGTCCAGATCGAACAGCAGCCGGCGGTGGGCGTCGGCCAGCGGCAGCGGCTCGATGGCCAGCGCCGGCACCGCCCAGGCCCGATGGCCGGCGTCCACCAGCCGCGCCGCCAGGGGCTCGCCCTGGCCGACGGGCCGGGTTACCACCACGGCACGGCTCATGCGCGGTCGTACAGCTCGCGCAGGATCCGGTCGGCGCCCTGCTCCAGCAGCGATTCGGCGATGCCGATGCCCAGCGCCCGGGCGTCGGCGCGCGGGGCCCGGGCCTCGGCGCGCAGCACCGTGGAGCCGTCCTCGCTGGCCACCAGGCCGCGCAGCCACAGCCGGCCGTCATCCTCGAGCAGCGCGAAGCCGGCGATCGGCACTTGGCAGCCGCCTTCCAGGCGGCGGTTCATGGCCCGCTCGGCGGTGACCCGGTCCCAGGTCAGGGCGTCGCTGAGCGGCGCCAGCAGGGCCCGGGTGTCGGCGTCGTCCGCGCGGCACTCAATGCCCACGGCGCCCTGGCCCACCGCCGGCAGGGATTCCTCCGGCGGCATGTCATAGCGAATGCGCTCGTGCATTTCCAGACGCTTGAGGCCGGCGGAGGCGAGAATAATGGCGTCGAACTCACCGGCGTCCAGCTTGCCCAGGCGGGTCTGCACGTTGCCGCGCAGGCTGGACACTTTAAGGTCCGGCCGGTTGGCCATCGCCTGGGACTGGCGGCGCAGGCTGGAGGTGCCCAGCCGGGCGCCCTCCGGTAGGCCCATCAGGCTGTCGTAGTGGTTGGAGACAAAGGCGTCGCGGGGGTCTTCGCGCTCGCAGATCACCGGCAGCGCCATGCCCTCGGGCAGCTCCATGGGCACGTCCTTCATGGAGTGCACGGCGATGTCCGCGCGCCCGTCCATCATCGCCTCTTCCAGCTCCTTGACGAACAGCCCCTTGCCGCCGATTTTCGCCAGCGGCGTATCCAGAATCTTGTCGCCCTGGGTCTTGATCCGCACCAGCTCCACGCGCAACCCCGGATGCAGCGCCTCAAGCCGTTTCTGAACGTACTCGGCCTGCCAGATGGCCAGCGGGCTGGAACGGGTGGCGATGCGCAAAATCTCGCGAGACATGGAAGCTCCTGGGCGGGGAATAGATGGGGCGTAGTGTAACGGAAAGAGCCGGGCGGCGCCGAACACAGCGGAGACAGTTAAGAGTTAACAGTGAACAGTTAACAGCGAAAACACCGGTAGAGGTGTTGGGGAGCAGCGGCGGGCGCCGTGGCGGCGTCGCGGGCACCCACCAAGCAGCCGGCAAGGCGCCCCCTCGCGAACTATTAACTATTCACTGTTAACTCTTAACTGCCTTTCATCCGCGTTTGACGAGGGCGCGGCGGAGGCCGGGCATGTGGCGGCGGCTGACGTTGAGCGGTTCGTCGACGCCGCGCAGGCGGACTTCGAAGCGGCCCTGGCTGGAGCATTCCAGGCTTTCGATGAAATGCAGCGAGGCCAGGGTGCTGCGGTGGATGCGCACGAACAGGTCGCCGAATTCGTCTTCCAGGGCCTTGAGCGGTTCGTCGATCAGCACATAGCCGCCGGCGTGGTGCACCGCCACGTATTTCTGGTCGGCCTGGAAGTAGCGCACTTCCTCCACCGGCACCAGCTCCAGGCCGCGGTGGGTGCGGGCGCTGAGGTGGCGGCGGCGGCCGCTCTGGTTGGCGGCCATCTTGTGGCTGAGTTCGGCGATCTGCACCCGGTTGAGGGCGCGGGCCTTATCCAGCGCGCGCTTGAGGTCCTGGGCGCCCACCGGCTTGAGCAGATAATCCACCGCGTGCACGCGGAAGGCCTGCAGGGCGTGTTCTTCGTAAGCGGTGCAGAAGATCACCGCCGGCGGGTTCTCCATCTTGTCCAGGTGGGCGGCGGCTTCCAGGCCGTCCATGTCGGGCATGCGAATGTCCATCAGCACCACGTCCGGGCGCAGCCGCCCGGCGCTCTCCACCGCTTCGCGGCCGCTGGCGGCTTCCGCGCTGACTTCCATGTTGGCCATCTCCACCAGACGTTTCAGGCGCATTCGGGCCAGGGCCTCGTCGTCGCAGACCAGGACCTTCATTTTCGCGATGTCGTCCATGGGTTCCCCTTCTTCTTATTCACCCGGTTCTTTTATTGGAGCGGGTAGCTGATTTCAATCTCGTAGTGTTGTTGTTGCGAACGGGCCGACACCGACACGCTGGGGCCGTGCAGGGCCTCCAGCCGGTGGCGGATGTTGTCCAGCGCCATGCGGTTGCCCTGATGCTCGCTGGCGCCCTCCTGTTTGGGGTTGCCGACGCGCAGCACGACCCGGCCCTGTTCGATGGCGGCGGCGATGCGCACCACCCCGCCGCCGGTGAGCGGCTGGATGCCATGATAGATGGCATTTTCCAGCAGCGGTTGCAACGTCAAAAGCGGCAACGCCACGGATTCGGGCTCCAGTTCAATGCGCCACTCCACGCCCAGACGCTCGCCCAGGCGCAGCTGCTCGATGCGGATATAGCGCTCGCACAGGGCCAGTTCCTCGGCCAGGGTGACCTCGCTGCCACTGTCCTTGAGGCTGGCGCGGAACAGGGAGGAGAGATCTTCCACCGCCTGCTCGGCGGCGTCCGGGTCGATGCGGATCAGGGTGGCGATGATGTTCATGGAGTTGAACAGGAAATGCGGCCGGATGCGTGACTGCAGCGCCTGGATACGGGACTTCAGCTCCGCCCGATCCTTGACCCGCAGCTGCTCCTGCACATAGAAGTAGCGCATCACCAGCCCGGAGATGATCGCCGCGATCAGCACGTTGGCGAGAATATCCCAGTGCCACAACGGCGGCATGGCGGCGGCGGACACCCAGGACATCAGCGCCCGCGCCAGCAGGCTGAACACCAGGGTGTCGAAGGCCACCAGGGCCACCACCGACAACGCCGCCCAGGCCTGCGGCAAACGGTTGAGCCGGCCGCGCAACTGGCACACCAGCGCCGCCGAGGTGAGCGCGATCCACTGAATAAACAGCGACGTCAGCGCCAGCCGCTCGAACCCGAACGGCTCGAAGTAGCCGGCCACCAGGCTGATCACGATGGCCATCAATTCCGACGCCACCACCACCACCAGCACGGCGCGGGTGGTACACAGGTCGGGCAGAAAGACGTTGTTTTGCGGTTCGGACATGGGCGCTCTTGTTGTCGGAAAGGGCTCGACGCTTTCGGGTACGATACCACCGTCCGGCGATGCTATACTGCGCGCCCTGTCAATTCCCGTATTCCCGCAAGCCGGACGTGAGCAGCAAGATGAGCGACAACCAGCAAAACCAACTCTGGGGCGGCCGCTTCAGCGAGTCCACCGACGCCTTCGTGCAGGCGTTCACCGCCAGCGTCGGCTTTGACCGCCGCATGTACCGCCAGGACATCCAGGGCTCCCAGGCCCACGCCACCATGCTCGCGGAAGCCGGCGTGCTCACCGATGAGGAACGCGACGCCATCGTTCAGGGCCTGGACGAAATCCGCGCCGAGATCGAGGCCGGTGAATTCGAATGGTCGGTGGCGCTGGAAGACGTGCACATGAACATCGAGGCGCGCCTCACCGACAAAATCGGCATCACCGGCAAGAAGCTGCACACCGGCCGCTCCCGCAACGACCAGGTGGCCACCGACATCCGCCTGTGGCTGCGCGATGAGATCGACCTGATCGACGGCGAAATGGAACGGCTGATGACCGGCCTGCTGGACCAGGCGGAACGCGAAGCGGCCACCATCATGCCCGGCTTCACCCATCTGCAGACCGCCCAGCCGGTGACCTTCGGTCACCATCTGCTGGCCTGGTTCGAGATGCTCAAGCGCGACCGGGAACGGCTCGCCGACTGCCGCAAGCGGGTCAACCGCATGCCGCTGGGCGCCGCCGCCCTGGCCGGCACCACCTATCCGATTATCCGCGAGCGCACCCGCGAGCTGCTGGGTTTCGACGAGGTCTGCGAAAACTCCCTGGACGCCGTCAGCGACCGGGATTTCGCGATTGAATTCTGCGCCCTGGCGGCGCTGTGCGTGACCCACCTGTCGCGCATCAGCGAGGAACTGGTGCTGTGGACCAGCGCCCAGTTCAACTTCATCGACCTGCCCGACCGTTTCTGCACCGGCAGCTCGATCATGCCGCAGAAGAAAAACCCGGACGTGCCGGAACTGGTGCGCGGCAAGACCGGCCGCCTCAACGGCCACCTGATCGCCCTGCTGACCCTGATGAAGAGCCAGCCGCTGGCCTACAACAAGGACAACCAGGAAGACAAGGAACCGCTGTTCGACGCGGTGGACACCCTGGCCGGCTGCCTGCGCGCCTTCGCCGACATGATTCCGGCCATCGAGCCCAACCGCGAAGTGATGCGCGAAGCGGCCCGCCGCGGCTTCGCCACCGCCACCGACCTGGCGGATTACCTGGTGCGCAAGGGCATTGCCTTCCGTGACTCCCACGAAATCGTCGGCAAGGCGGTGGCGCTGGGCATCGAGAAGAAGAAGGACCTGAGCGACATGAGCCTGGCCGAACTGCGCCAGTTCAGCGATCAGATCGACGAGGACGTGTTCGAGGTGCTGACCCTGGAAGGCTCGGTGAGCGCCCGCGATCACATCGGCGGCACCGCCCCGGATCAGGTGCGCGCCGCCGTGAAGCGTGGCCGCGACGCGCTGCGCTGAGCGGCGCGTGCCGGTGGCCGCCGCATCGTGTCACCGGATAGAAGCGGCTATACTGCACGCCATTGCATCCATTACGCCGGAGTACAGCGCATGCGCGCGGTTTATCTGCTGATAGTGATGACGGCCCTGCTCGCCGGCTGTGGCCAGAAAGGCCCGCTCTACATGGCCGACGACCGCCCCGAGTCGGCCCAGCCGCTGGGCGGCGACCGCCTGGGCGGGGACACCGAAAACGAAGACTCATCCAAGGATGACGACCAGGAATGACCATGGATCCCTTCTCCTACCGCGACGGCGAACTGTTCGCCGAAGAGCTGCCCGTGGCGCAACTGGCGGAACGCTTCGGCACGCCGCTGTATCTGTATTCCCGGGACGCCCTGGAGACCCATTACCACGCCTTCGATGACGCCTTCGGCGAGCATCCGCACCGGGTCTGCTACGCGGTCAAGGCGAACAGCAACCTGGCGGTGCTGCAGGTGCTGGCCCAGGCCGGCGCCGGCTTCGATATCGTCTCCGGCGGCGAGCTGGAGCGGGTGCTGCGCGCCGGCGGCGAGCCGCACAACATCGTCTTCTCCGGGGTCGGCAAAACCGCCGGGGAAATGGCCGACGCGCTGAAGGTGGGCATCCACTGTTTCAACGTGGAATCCGCCGCCGAGCTGGAACTGCTGAACCTGGTGGCCGGCGAGCTGGACCGGGTGGCGCCGATCGCGATCCGCGTGAACCCGGACGTGGACGCCCAGACCCACCCCTATATCTCCACCGGCCTGAAAGAGAACAAATTCGGCGTCGACATTCAGAAAGCGCCGGCGCTGTACCAGCGCGCCGCCGAGCTGCCGCACATCAAGGTGCTGGGCATCGACTGCCACATCGGCAGCCAGCTGACCCGTCTGGCGCCGTTCGAGGACGCCCTGGAGCGGGTGCTGAAACTGCTCGGCGATCTGCAGGCTTTAGGCATCGAGATTCATCATCTGGATCTGGGCGGCGGCCTGGGCGTCACCTACCAGGACGAGACCCCGCCGGCCCGTTCCGACTATGTGCAGGCCCTGCTCAAGCACATCCCCGGCGACCTGCCGGTGCACATCGAGCCGGGCCGCTCGATCGCCGCCAACGCCGGCCTGTTCATCACCCAGGTGCTGTTCCTCAAGCCCACCGAGCACCGCAACTTCGCGGTGGTGGACGGCGCCATGAACGATCTGATCCGCCCCAGCCTGTACTCCGCCTGGCAGGAGATCGTGCCGGTGAAACCCCACGACGCCGACTGCCGCGACTGGGACATCGTCGGCCCGGTGTGTGAAACCGGCGACTTCCTGAGATCGGAAGAGCACACGTCTGAACTCCAGTCACCGCTATTGATCTCGTATGCCGT
>NZ_CAXPXK010000059.1:0-43399 GCF_964221125.1 Alloalcanivorax sp. | reverse complement strand
TCCCCGTCCGGGTCCTCGGTGACCCGGTGGGTGTAGCCGGCCAGCATCTGCCAGCGCGGCAGGATCTCGCCGGAGGCGGTCAGCTCGAAGCCGTTGGTCTGGGCGCCGTCCACGGCCCGGTAGGCCTGGGAATTAGGTGGCGCATCAGGGCCGGGAAGAGGCTGCCCTGTGCCCTCGGCCAGGTTATCCTGGTCGACGCGGAACACCGCCACGCTGGTGTTAAGTCGGCCACCGCGAAATTCGCTCTTCAGGCCAGCTTCATAACTGTTGCCCTCTTCCGGCTCCAATACCTGATTGTTCAGATCCCGCACGGTCTGGGGCTGGAAGATGCTGGTGTAGCTGGCGTACACCGAGTGCCGCTCGGTAAGGTCGTAGACCACGCCCAGGAAAGGCACCACCTCGCCATTTTCCTGATGGTGCTCGTCCAAAGGTCCGGTCCAATTGAATCCGTCGAGGGTCCGGTCCCAATGCACCACTCGGCCACCGGTGATCACAGCGAGCGCATCCGTGGGCTTGAAGCGGGCCGTGGCATAAAACCCGGTTTGTTCGATGCGCTCGTTTTCGTTGGCGTTGATATCTCCCCAGGCAGGCTTGGCCCGGTTGCCGTCCCAGGTGAACAGATTGTCCAGGCTATTATCGAAATTCACCGACGGTTGACCGGTGTAATCACGTTTCGAATTGGAATGGCTGGCGCCGACGATCAACTCGTGGTGGCGGCCGAACAATTCGAAGGGCCCGTTAGCGTACAGATCGAAGGTATTCTGCTTCTTTTCTTCCCAATAACGGCCGGACCAGAGCGCCATACCACTGCCGTCACGGTTCAGACTGCCGCCGCCGGCGGAAGCAAGTTCCGCGTCGTAGTTGTTTTCCTGGTAGGTGTAGGCGAGCTTGCCGTACCAGCCGCCCTGGAACTGGTGCTCCAGATTGACGAAGGCGGTGCGGGCTTCCTGGGCCCAGCTGCTCCAGTCGGTGGCCGGGTTGGTGTCCCGGTCCAGATCGGCGATGCCGCCGTCGCTGTAGAACAGCGGCACGCCGCCCCAGGTGGAGCCTTCCGGGTCGTAGTCCATGGAATCCACGCCCAGGGTGATCATGGTGTCCTCGGACAGGTCCGCCTCGATAACGCCGTAGAACACCTGCTTTTCATTCTCGTAATGATCGAGAAAAGACTCGCCCTGCTGGTAAGCGGTGACGAAGCGGCCGCGTACCCGGCCGTCTTCGGTCAGCGGGCCGCCCAGGTCCAGCTCGCCCCGGTAGCCGTCCCAGCTGTTGGCTGAAAGTCCCGCCTGGCCGGCGAATTCCCGGGTGGGTTTCTTGCGCACCAGGTTGATGGTGGCGGACGGGTTGCCGATGCCGTGCAGCAGGCCGCTGGCGCCGCGCAGCACTTCGATGCGGTCGTAGATAAAGGTGTCCGCGTGGGCGCTCTGCTTGCCCAGGGTGCTGCTGCGCATGGACGGCATGCCGTCATAGAGAAAATTGGTGATCTCGAAGCCGCGGGCGCTGAAGGTGAGCCGTTCGGTGTCCTGGGCGTTGACGGTGACGCCGGGGGTCCGCTGCATCACCTCGGCGACGCTGTTGAGGTCGAAGTCTTCCATCTGCTCGCGGGTGATCACGGTCACCGACTGGGGCGTTTCCCGGGGCGAGAGCACCATGCGGGTGGCGGTGTTGCTGGCGCCGCTGGTGTAGCTGCCGGACCCTTCCGTGATCATGCCGGCGTCATAGCCGTCCACCGAAGCGCCGACCACGTCGACGGCGTCCAGCTCGTGGGTGTCATCGGTATCGTCGTCGGCGGCGTACAGGTTGGCGCTACCGGCCAGGATCAGACAGATGGAGAGGCGGGTAAAACGTAACGCAGACATAGCAGTCCCCCAGTTGGTGTTTTCGACGATGGCTGGGGTGGACCTGGCTACGTCACTGGGCGGCAATGATAACCATTCTTATCTTCATGTCAAAAATACGTGAACCTGTTGCTGCTTGGCTTACCGGATTTCCAGCCATGGCCTACACGGCTTTGGGTCGATGTCGGCTGGGCAGGGCCCGGCCGCCGCGCCGATGATGATGGCACCCGACACCAAGGAAGACGGAGGACACGGATGTTGTTCGACCTTGCCGAACCCTGCCTGCTGTGCGGCCGGCGCAGCCCGCAGGGCCTTTGCCGGTTGTGCGCCGGCGAGCTGCGTGACTGCGGCGCCCTGTACGACCCGCTCTGCCGCTGCGGGCTGCCCGGCACCGAGCAAGGGGGGCTGTGCGGACGCTGCCTGCAGCGGCCGCCGCCGTTCACCAGTACCTACTGCCACTGGGTCTATCAGTTTCCGCTGGACCGGCTGATCAACGCCTACAAACACAAGGGCTGCCTGCCGGCGGAACGGGCCCTGGAACCCTTGCTGCGTGAGCAGCCGCTGCCCTGGCCGGACGCCGAGGTGCTCTGCCCCCTGCCCGCCCACTGGCGGCGGCGGCTGGCGAGAGGCTTCGACCAGGCGGAGCGGCTGGCGCTGATACTGGCCCGCCACTGGCGGCGCCCGGTGGCGCCTCTGCTGTTGCGCCACCGGCCCACCGGCCACCAACAGGGGCGGGGGCGCGCGGAACGGGTACGCAACCTGCGCCACGCCTTCGTGGCGCGGCCCGACGCCCGCTACCGCCGGATTCTGCTGATCGACGACGTGATGACCACCGGCACCTCCGCCCGCGCCGCCAGCCGTGCCCTGCTGGAAGGCGGCGCCGAGGAAGTGCGCGTCTGGGCCCTGGCGAGAACATTGAACAGCGAACGCTGACACCGGCGGCGAACGTCCGTCATAATGTCCGCTTCGTTACGCAAACGGTCGCGCCCATGAAAATCAGCATCGCCCAAGGGCATAACCCGCCGCACAACATCAACGGCATCACCGTGATCATCGATGTGATCCGCGCCTTCACCACCAGTCACGAAGCGTTTCTGGGCGGCGCCAGCCATATCTACCCGGTGTCCAGCGCCGACGACGCCTTCCGGCTGCGCGAAGACTACCGGGAAGGCCTGCTGGTGGGTGAAGTGCAGGCGCTGCCCATCGACGGCTTCGACCACGGCAACTCGCCCTGGGAAATACGCCACACCGATGTGCGCGGCCGCTATCTGATCATGCGCACCACCAACGGCGTGGCCGCCACCCTGCGCGCCCGCGACAGCCGCCAGGTGCTGGTCGGCGCGCTGATCAATGCCGAAGCCACCGCCAACTACATCCGCGAACAGAACCCGGACACCGTGGTGCTGGTGGCGTCCCACCCCACCGGCGACGAGGACGTGGCCTGCGCGGAATACATCCGTGGCCTGCTGGGCGGCGAGGGCATCAGCCTGGAGCAGGCCCGCGAGCGCACCCGCAATGCCTTCGCGGCGAAGAAATTCCTGGACGGCAGCCACCCGCGCCTGCGCCCCCAGGACATCGACATGGCCGCCTCCAGCGCCGGCCCGGACGCCCTGATCATGGGCGTGACCTACGAGCCGGTGCCGCGCATCGACGTGATCCGACGCGCCTCCTGACCTTTTCCATCAACTCCGCCGCTCCCCTTGATCAATGACGGCCCGGCGGGCGCCTGATAGCGTCCCAGGGAGTTTTTTCAGAGGCTCCTTAACTCATTGATTGGAACCGTCATGATCGAGTGGAACGAACAACAGCAGATGATCCAGAAGATGGTGCGCGACTTCGTGGCCAAGGAAGTGGTGCCCAACCTGGACGATATCGAATACAACGGCGTACCGCCCTACGACATCCTGCGCAAGATGATCAAAACCTTCGGCATGGACGTGATGGCGACGCAGAACTACGAGAAGCAGATCGCCCGCGAGAAAGCCGCCGCCGAAAACGGCGAGGACGCCCCCACCAAGAAGAAGGACGGCCCCTCCGAGGGCGCCGGCGATCAGGCGGCGATGACCATGATCCCGATCATCGAGCTGAGCCGCCACGCCCAGGGGCTGGTGACCGCCATGGGCGTGTCCATGGGGCTCACCGGCGGCGCCATCATGAGCAAGGGCACCATCGAACAGAAAGAGCGCTGGGCGCTGCCGCTGCTGACCCTGGAGAAAGTGGGCGCCTGGGCGATCTCCGAGCCCAACTCCGGCTCCGACGCCTTCGGCCAGATGAAGACCCTGGCGAAGCGCGACGGCAACGGCGGCTACATCATCAACGGCAGCAAGACCTGGATCACCAACGGCCCCTACGCCGACACCATCGTGCTGATCTGCAAGCTGGATGAGGAAGGCGTGGAACCCAAGGACCGCAAGATCGTGTCCTTTATTCTCGACGCCGGCATGGAAGGCCTGGAGCAGTCCAAGCCGTTCAAGAAGATGGGCATCGGCTCGTCGCCCACCGGCGAGCTGTTCTTCAGTGACCTGAAGGTGGGCGCCGACCGCCTGCTCGGCGGCAGCGAGACCGGCTACGGCCGCTCCGGCGCCAAGGCCACCTTCATGCAGGAACGCGCCGGCGTGGCCGCCATGGCCCTGGGGATGGTGGAGCGCGCGCTGGAACTGTCCACCGCCTACGCCCGTGACCGCGCCCAGTTCGGCCGCCCGATCGGCGACAACCAGTTGATTCAGCTGAAGCTGGCGAAGATGGAAGTGGCGCGCGCCAACCTGCAGAACATGGTGTTCCGCTATATCGAGATGACCGCCGCCGGCAAGCAGATGAGCCTGGCGGAGGCCTCGGCGATGAAACTGTACGCCGCCCAGACCGCCATGGAGGTGTCCACCGAGGCGGTCCAGGTGCACGGCGGCTACGGCTACATGCGCGAATCCCGCGTGGAGCAGCTGATGCGCGACGCCAAGATCCTGCAGATCTACGCCGGCACCGACGAGATGCAGATCATCGCCATCGCCCGGGACCTGCTGGGCAGAGGCTGAGCGGCGCAAGCGGCAGGCTTGGAGCTTGCCGCTGGAAGCTTGTAGCCTTGAAGCTGCCAGCAACAAGGAGGATTCCCCATGGCACTACAGCAACAGCATTGCGAAGCCTGCCGCGCCGACGCGCCCCGTATCAGCGATGAGGAGGCGGGCAAGCTGCGCGGCGAGATTCCGGACTGGAAACAGGTGGAGGAAGACGGCGAAGAGAAACTGCAGCGCCAGTTCAAGTTCAAGGACTTCGCCCAGGCTCTCGCGTTCACCAACCAGGTCGGCGACCTGGCCGAAGAGGAGGGGCACCACCCTGCCCTGCTCACCGAATACGGCAAGGTCACGGTGACCTGGTGGACCCATAAGATCGGCGGTCTGCACCGTAACGACTTCATCTGCGCGGCGAAGACCGACGCGCTGTTCGACAAAAGGACCTGAGGTCGAATGGACGCACCCGCTCCCTGGACGCTGAGAGGGCACGCCTACGTGTGCGCCCTGGCGATGCCCGATGCCCTGCGTCGGCCGCAAGGCGGCACCGCCGAAGCACTCGGCCCGGCGACCGGCCGCCTCGGGGTGGTCATGTTCGTGGATTACCAGCGTTCAGAGGTGGGGCCGTATCGGGAGTTGTTGTTCATGCCCGGGCCCTGTCGCTTTCCGGACGGTCACCGGCGCTGGTCGATCGGCCGCATCTATGTGTCCAGCGAAGACAGCGCCCGCAACGGCAACCGCAACTGGGGCCTGGACAAGCGCGTGGCCTCCTTCCGGGTCGAGCGAACCCGCTACGGCGACAGCGTGACCGTGCGCTACCAGGACCGGGACATCGCCGGTCTGACCCTGAAGCGGCGCGGTCCCGCCCTACCCGTACTCGGACCCTGGCTGCCCGAGCGCTGGCGCCGGCTGGGCCAGGTGCGCGACAACCGGCAATTCGTCTTCGCGCCCTCGGTGCGGGGCCGCCTGGGCGTTGCCAGCCTGAGCGATGCCTGGGGCAACGGTAAGGATTTTCCGCAGTTGCAGTACGGACGCGGACGCGGCTCTCTGTACCTGCCGGACTTCCACCTCGACTTCCCCGAAGCGGATATCCGGCCCCTGTCCTGAACCTTACGGTGACCGGAAGCATCACCCGGCTGTCGCTTCGCGACAGCCGCCCCGCCCACGCCCTTTGCTAGCATGGGTCACGGCAATCAGGAGAGACCCATGGCTTTAAGCGAAGAGCAAAAAGAACAAATCAAAGCGGCGTCCGATAAAACCTTTCCGTTCGTGGAACGCTGCGGCGCCCGGACCGTGGACGTGGACCGTGGCTACTGCAAGATGATGATGCCGCTGGCGCCCAACCTGAACCACGTCGGCATCATGTACGCGGGCGCCCTGTACACCATCGCGGAGCTGCCCGGCGGCGTGATCTATATGTCGTCGTTCGACACGCGGCGCTTCTACCCGATCGTTAAGGACATGCGGATCCGTTTCCGTCGCCCGGCCGCCACCGATGTGACCGTGGAAGTACGCATCACCGACGAGGAAATCGAACGCATCCAGGCCGAGGCGGACGCCAACGGCAAATGCGATTTTGAATGGGATACCGAGATCAAGGACGAAAAAGGGGAAGTGGTGGCGCTCACGCATAACGTCTATCAGCTGCGCAAAATCGGCAGCTGAAGCGGTACAGGTGAAGGGTCAAAGCGACATCCGCAATTCGTTGCCGCTTTCGCAAAGGCGTATTGACAGGCTTTGTTCGTCGGGGCTAGCCTGAAATCGCACTCCGATGAGGCACGGAGCCCGGGGGTGCGTTTCCGACATGAGAGTCTGGAAATCTCGCGCGGCCTTCGGGCCGCGCTTTTCATTTACGCTCGCCCAGCTCCACCACCGCTTCGATAAATACCTTGGCGTGCTCCGGGTCCACTTCCGGCGTAATGCCGTGCCCCAGATTAAAGATGTGCCCCGGGTGATCGCCGAAGTCATCGAGGATGCGCGCCACCTCGGCGCGAATCGCCGCCGGTGAAGCGTACAGCACCGCCGGATCCATATTGCCCTGCAGCGCCACCCGGTCGCCGACGCGGCGGCGCGCCTCGCCGATGTTGATGGTCCAGTCCAGGCCCAGGGCGTCACAGCCGGTATCCGCCATGGATTCCAGCCACAGTCCGCCGTTCTTGGTGAACAGGATCACCGGCACCTTGCGGCCCTCGGCGTCCGGCTCCAGCCCGTCGACGATGCGCTGCATATAGCGCAGCGAAAACGTCTGATAGGCCTCCGCGGACAGAGCGCCGCCCCAGGTATCGAAGATCTGCACCACCTGGGCGCCGTGGCGGATCTGGGCGTTCAGATAATCGGTCACCGCCAGAGCCAGCTTGTCGAGCAGCGCGTGGGCCAGTTCCGGCCGGTTGTAGACCATCCCCTTGAGATGGCGGAAATCCTTGCTGGGCCCGCCTTCCACCATATAGGTGGCGAGCGTCCAGGGGCTGCCGGAGAAGCCGATCAACGGCACCCGCCCGTTCAACGCGCGGCGGATGGTGCTCACCGCGCGCATCACGTAATCCAGGTCCGCTTCCGCGTCCGGTACCGGCAGCGCGGCGATCTCCTGCTCGGGGCGCACCGTCTTGCGGAATTTGGGACCCTCGCCGGGCTCGAAGTACAAACCCAGCCCCATGGCGTCGGGAATGGTGAGAATGTCGGAAAACAGAATCGCCGCGTCCAGCGGGTAACGCTCCAGCGGCTGCAGCGTCACCTCGCAGGCCAGTTCCGCGTTGCGGCACAGGTCCATGAAGGACCCGGCCTGCTCCCGGGTGGCCCGGTACTCCGGCAAATAACGACCGGCCTGGCGCATCATCCAGATCGGCGTACGGTCCACCGGCTGGCGGGCCAGGGCTTTCAACAAGCGGTCATTCTTCAGCGGCGCGTGCACCATAAAATTCAAACGTCCAGGTAATCGAGGATGCCTTTGGCGGCTTCGCGGCCTTCCCAGATGGCGGTCACCACCAGGTCGGAGCCGCGCACCATGTCGCCGCCGGCGAAGATCTTCTCGTTACTGGTCTGGAACGGGAAGGTCTGCTTCTCCACGGCGGTGACGCGGCCGGCGTCGTCGGTGACCACGTTCTTGGCGTCGAACCAGTCGGACGGACTGGGACGGAAACCGAACGCCACGATCACCGCGTCGGCGGGCAGCACTTCCTCACTGTCGGGAATCGGCTCCGGACGACGACGGCCGTTGTTATCGGGCTCGCCGAGTTTGGTCTCCACCACTTTCACGCCCACCACCTTGCCGTTTTCACCGACCACCTCGATGGGCTGGCGGTTGAACAGGAACTGCACGCCCTCTTCCTTGGCGTTGGCCACTTCGCGGCGGGAGCCGGGCATGTTTTCCTCGTCGCGGCGGTAGGCGCAGACCACGCTGTCGGCGCCCTGGCGGATCGAGGTGCGGTTGCAGTCCATGGCGGTGTCGCCGCCACCCAGCACCACCACGCGCTTGTTGCTCACGTCGATGAAGTCCGCCGGATCCTTTTCAAAGCCCAGGTTGCGGTTGGCGTTGGCGACCAGGAACGGCAGCGCTTCGTGCACGCCGTCCAGATCCTCACCGGGGAAACCGCCTTTCATGTAGGTGTAGGTGCCCATGCCCATGAACACCGCGTCGAACTCTTCCAGCAGTTCGTCGATGGTCACGTCGGTGCCGACATCGGTGTTGAGGCGGAACTCGATGCCCATGCCCTCAAACACTTCGCGGCGCTTGGTCATCACCGGCTTTTCCAGCTTGAACTCGGGGATGCCGAAGGTCAGCAGGCCGCCGATTTCCGGATAACGGTCGAACACCACCGGCTTGACGCCGTTGCGCACCAGCACATCGGCGCAGCCGATGCCGGCCGGGCCGGCGCCGATCACCGCCACCCGCTTGTCGGTCCACACCACCTTGGACATGTCCGGGCGCCAGCCCATGGCCAGCGCCGTGTCGGCGATGTACTTCTCGGTGGCGCCGATGGTCACCGCGCCGAAGCCGTCGTTGAGCGTGCAGGCGCCTTCACAGAGACGGTCCTGCGGGCAAACGCGGCCGCACACTTCCGGCAGGGAGTTGGTCTGGTGCGCCAGCTCCACCGCTTCCATCAGGTTGCCTTCGCTGATCAGCTTCAACCAGTTGGGGATGTAGTTGTGCACCGGGCACTTCCACTCGCAGTACGGGTTGCCGCAATGCAGACAGCGATGCGCCTGGTGTTCCACTTCCCGGGTTTCATACGGGTAGTAGATTTCCTCGTAGCGGTCCTTGCGCTGCTCGATGTCCTTTTTCTTCGGGTCCACCCGGGGGACATCAAGAAACTGGAAATGGTTGTTTAAACGTTCAGCCATGTTGTTCCCCGTTATGCCGGATTCGCACGCGTGCTTTTGAGCAGATCTTCCAGGCTGGCCGCCTTGGGCTTAACCAGCCAGAATTTACGGCTCATGGCATCGAAATTATCAAGAATGTACTGGCCCCATTCGCTGCCGGTCTCTTCCACGAATTCATGGATCACGTGGCGCAGATGGCTGCGGTGGGATTCGGTGGCCTCGGAGCTGATGCGGTGCAGCTCGATCAGTTCCGGGTTCACCCGGTCGAAGAAATCGTTGTCTTCGTCCAGCACATAGGCGAAGCCGCCGGTCATGCCGGCACCGAAGTTATGCCCGGTGCGGCCCAGAACGGTGACGCAGCCGCCGGTCATGTACTCACAGCAGTGATCGCCGGAGCCTTCCACCACGGCGTGCACGCCGGAGTTACGCACCCCGAAACGCTCGCCGGCGGTGCCGGAGGCGAACAGCTTGCCGCCGGTGGCGCCGTACAGGCAGGTGTTACCGATGATCGCGGTGTCCTGGGTCTTGAACGGGCTGCCCTTGGGCGGACGGATCACCACCTTACCCCCGGCCATGCCCTTGCCGACGTAATCGTTGGCGTCGCCTTCCAGGTACAGGTGCAGACCGCCGGCGTTGAACACCCCGAAGCTCTGCCCGGCGGTGCCGGTGAAGCGCGCCCGGATCGGCGCGTGGTCCATGCCCAGGTTGCCGTGGTGCTTGGCGATTTCGCCGGACACGGTGGCGCCCACGGAGCGGTCGCAGTTGGTGATGGTGTAGTGGAACGAGCCGCCGGACTTGTTCTCCACGGCGGTGCGCATTTCCTCCACCATCTTGCGGTTGAGCGTGCCCTTGTCGAACGGCTCGTTGCGCTCCACCTGACAGTGGGTCGGCTTGTCCGCGGCGATGTGGTCGTTGCGCAGCATGGGCGTCAGATCCAGACGCTTCTGCTTGTCGGTGTTGCCTTCGATGCGCTCGAGCAGATCGGTGCGGCCGATCAGGTCCGGCAGGCTCTTCACACCCAGCGCCGCGAGCAGTTCACGCACTTCCCGCGCCACGAAGGTGAAGTAGTTGATCAGCAGTTCCGGGGCGCCGATAAAGTGCTCCTGACGCAGATCCTCACGCTGGGTCGCCACGCCGGTGGCGCAGTTGTTCAGGTGACAGATACGCAGGTACTTACAGCCCAGCACCACCATCGGCACGGTGCCGAAGCCGAACGACTCGGCGCCGAGAATGGCCGCCTTGATCACGTCCAGGCCGGTCTTCAGGCCGCCGTCGGTCTGCAGGCGGATCTTGTCGCGCAGGTCGTTGGCGCGCAGCGCCTGGTGCGCCTCGGACAGCCCCAGCTCCCAGGGGGAGCCGGCGTAGCGGATCGAGGTGAGCGGGCTGGCCGCGGTGCCGCCGTCGTAGCCGGAGATGGTGATCAGGTCGGCGTAGGCCTTGGCCACGCCGGACGCCACCGTGCCGACACCGGGCTCGGACACCAGCTTCACCGACACCTGGGCCGCCGGGTTGACCTGCTTGAGGTCGAAGATCAGCTGCGCCAGGTCCTCGATGGAGTAGATGTCGTGGTGCGGCGGCGGAGAGATCAGCGTCACGCCGGGCACCGAATGCCGCAGGCGGGCGATCAGCGCGTTCACCTTGCCGCCGGGCAGCTGGCCGCCCTCGCCGGGCTTGGCGCCCTGGGCCACCTTGATCTGCAGCACTTCGGCGTTGACCAGGTAATGCGGGGTCACGCCGAAACGGCCGGAGGCGATCTGCTTGATCTTGGACACCCGCTCGGTACCGAAGCGGGCCGGGTCTTCGCCGCCCTCACCGGAGTTGGAGCGGCCACCGAGGCGGTTCATCGCCGTGGCGATGGCCTCATGGGCCTCCGGGCTGAGCGCGCCCAGGGACATGCCGGCGGAGTCGAAGCGCGGCAGGATGTTCTCGATCGGCTCGACCTCGTCCAGGTCGATGGCGGGCACATCCTGGCGCACGTGCAGCAGGTCACGCAGGGTGGCGATGGGGCGGTCGTTGACCAGCGCCGCGTACTCCTTGTACGCGTCGTAGTCGCCGTCCTGGGTGGCCCGGTGCAGGGCATGGATCACGTCCGGGTTGAAGGCGTGGTATTCCTTGCCGTGGATGTACTTGAGCACACCGCCCGGATCGATCGGCTTGCGCTGCTTCCAGGCGTCCTTGGCGATGATCTTCTGGTCGTTCTCGAAGTCCTCGAAACCGGCGCCCTCGATGCGGCTCTGCACGCCGCGGAAACACAGGTCCACCACGTCGCTGGCGACACCCACGGCTTCGAACAGCTGGGCGCCACGGTAGGAGGTGATGGTGGAGATCCCCATCTTGGAGAGGATCTTCATCAGGCCTTTGTTGATGCCCTTGCGGAAATTCTTCTGCAGCTCCACCGGGTCACCGATCAGCTCCCCGCTTTTCACCATGTCCGCGATCACGTCGTAGGTGAGGTAGGGGTAGACGGCGGTGGCGCCGAAGCCGAACAGCACCGCGAAGTGGTGCGCGTCGCGGGCGGTGGCGGTTTCCACCACGATGTTGGCGTCGCTGCGCAGGCCGCAGGCGGTCAGGTGGTGGTGCACCGCGCCGGTGGCCATCAGCGCGTGGATGGTGAGCTGGTCCTGCTGAATGCCGTGGTCGGACAGCACCAGGATGATCTTGCCGTCGCGCACCGCCTGGGCGGCCTGCTCGCACAACGCCTTGACCGCGCTTTCCAGACCCTGGTCGGGCTGGTAGTGCAGCGACAGACGGGCGTGGGCGTAGCCGGGCCGGTCGATCTTGAGCAGGTTGGTGAACTTGGAATGCGACAGCACCGGCGTGGACAGGATCGCCCGGTCGGCGTGGTCGGAGGTTTCCTCGAACACGTTCCGTTCGGAACCGACGCAGGTTTCCAGGCTCATCACGATCGCTTCGCGGAGCGGGTCGATGGGCGGGTTGGTGACCTGCGCGAACTGCTGCCGGAAATAATCGTAGAGCGGACGCTGGCGTTCGCTGAGCACCGCCATGGGGGTGTCGTCGCCCATGGAACCGGTGGCTTCCTGGCCGGCTTCCGCCAGCGGACGGATCACCTGATCGCGCTCTTCGAAGCTGATCTGGAAGAACTTCTGGTAGCTCAGCAGATCCTGCGGATCGATGTCGTCGGTGCGCTCCACTTCGTGGTCGTAGTTGGCTTCGATGCGCAGCGCGCTTTCCTTGAGCCACTGACGATAGGGGTGACGCACCTTGAGGCGGTTGTCGATATCGCTGGTGTGCAGCAGCTCGCCCTTCTCGATGTCCACGGCGAGAATCTGGCCGGGGCCGACACGGCCCTTGGCGACCACGTCTTCCGGCTGATAGCTGTACACGCCGATCTCGGAGGACAGGGTGATAAAGCCGTTCTTGGTGATCACCCAGCGGGCCGGACGCAGACCGTTACGGTCGAGCATGCAGACCGCGTGGCGGCCGTCGGTCATTACCAGACCGGCGGGGCCGTCCCACGGCTCCATGTGCATGGAGTTATATTCGTAGAAGGCGCGCAGATCCGCGTCCATGGTTTCCACGTTCTGCCAGGCCGGCGGCACCATCATGCGCACCGCGCGGAACAGGTCCATGCCGCCGGAAACCAGCACTTCCAGCATGTTGTCCATGCTCGAGGAGTCGGACCCTTCGCGGTTGACCAGCGGGCTCAGGTCGCTGAGGTTGGGCAGCAGTTCGTTCTCGAACTTGTTCTCCCGCGCCAGCGCCCAGTTGCGGTTGCCCTGGATGGTGTTGATCTCGCCATTGTGGGCCAGATACCGGAACGGCTGGGCCAGCGGCCACTGCGGCGAGGTGTTGGTGGAGAACCGCTGGTGGAAGACCACGATGGCGGTTTCCATGGTCTCGTCGCTGAGATCCGGATAGAACGCCGGCAGGTCCACCGGCATCATCAGGCCTTTATAGGAGACCACCGCCGAGGACAGGGAGCAGACGTAGAAGTAGCCGTCCGCTTCGATGCGCTTTTCCGCGTGCCGGCGGGCGAAAAACAGACGCCGGTTGAGCTGGTCGTCGGTGTCGCCCTCGGCGGCCACCAGCACCTGGTGGAAACCGGGCAGGGACTGCTTGGCCAGATCGCCCAGGCAGGACGGATCCGTGGGCACTTCCCGCCAGCCCAGCACGTTGACGCCCTGAGCTTCCATCTGCTCCTGGAGCACCGCTTTCTGGGCGCGGGCGCGCTCGGCGTCCGGGTGGGTGAAGACCATCCCCACGGCATAGGTGTCGGGCAGGTCGATACCCTGCTCGCCGGCCACCTTGCGGAAGAAGGAGTCGGGCTTTTTCAGCAACAGACCGCAGCCGTCACCGGTTTTTCCATCGGCATTAATGCCGCCCCGGTGGGTCATGCAGGTGAGTGCTTCGATCGCGGTTTGCAGGAGCTCGTGGCTGGCCTTGCCCTCCATATGGGAGATCAGGCCGAAACCACAGTTGTCCCGGAATTCTCCGGGCTCATAGAGCCCACGCACCAGCTTGGAATTCTGCTGCATCAAAACCTTTCCTCTTGAAATTCAGAGACTTACAGAAGGCGGAACAGGCGTCGAAAAGACGGCGACGGCAAAAAAGGGATGTGCATTCTACACTTTGCGCCGATCAGCCACAAACGGGAAGACGGCACCGTCCAAACCGCACAGTGCCGGGTGGACCGCGCCGCGGGCAACTCTAGCGCAATTCGTTGCGTATCGAGCCCATATCCCGCGGGAAGGGGCCGCCGCGCCGCAGCGCCTCGGGCAGTTCGTCCCGGGCCGCCAAAGCCGCGTCACGGCTGGGATAGGGGCCCGCCAGCACCAGGTAGACCCGTTCATCACCCCGTTCCGCCCGGTAGTAGGCGCCGTTACGGTCGATCTGGTCAAGTACCCCGCGCGCTCCGTCTTCCCGGCCGGTGGCCACCAGCTGCAGAAACCACTCCCCATCGTCGCGGGTGGCCAGCCAGTCTTCCTGCTGGTAACCGAGGCGGGCGTCCAGCCCGGACAATTGCGGCTCGCCGCTGGAAACGGTGTCCGGCGTTTCTTCCTGCGCCGTTTCGGCGGGTTCCGGATTGGTTTGGGTAGCGCGCGGCTCGGAAGGCGCGGTTTCGGCGGGTTCGGCCTCGGCGGGCTCAGCGTCGGCCGTGGCGGCCTGCTCACCGGCGGGCTCCGGGGCTTCCGGCGCCGGCGGCGTGCGCGCGTCTTCCGCTGCCGGCTCGGCGGCCACCTGCTCCGGCACGTTTTCCGCCTCTTCGAAGGTGCGGGCGGAATCATGGTATTCGGCCAGGGCGCGGCGGGTGGTTTCCGGGTCGCCGCGTTCGCCGCTGCGTGCCGAACTCTCGCTTTGCGTGGCTTGCGGGGCCGGCTCCGCCGGATCTTGTGCCTCGGCCACCGGCTCCTTGGGCAGGTCCAGGCTCACCACCTGATCCTGCTCGGCTTCGTCGTCACCGCCGCTGGCCAGCCACAGCACCAGCACCACCAGCACCAGCGCGCCCACCGCCAGACCGTGCCGCCACGGCACCGGCTTGTTGGCCAGCAGGCCGCCACCGCCGCCGGCT
This sequence comes from Alloalcanivorax sp., assembly GCF_964221125.1. Lineage (NCBI taxonomy): Bacteria > Pseudomonadati > Pseudomonadota > Gammaproteobacteria > Oceanospirillales > Alcanivoracaceae > Alloalcanivorax > Alloalcanivorax sp. Next base: position 28,715 of record NZ_CAXPXK010000059.1, on the reverse strand, counting down.
CTTGCCTCCAGCATCGGCAACAGCGCCGCGATGCGGCCGTCGCTCTCGTCGCTCAGATCGCGGGCTTCCTGGTCGTCCAGCGCCAGGGCGAAGCCCTGATCGGCGAACAAGGCCACGTCGTCCGCGTCCAGCGGCGGCAGCACCAGCACGTCCTCCACGTTCAGTCCGGCGTCGCGCAGGTGTTCGGCGCTGCCCGGCTCGCCGCCGAACACATAGGTGAGGCGCTGCCCCAGCTTGGTTTTCAGGGACGCCATGGTGGCCAGGGCCTCGGACGGGGCCAGGTGGGCGTTGTCCACCACGATCACCAGGCTGGTGTCCGCCAGCGTCTGTTTGAGGGTGTCGGCCAGGTCGGCGCGCTCGATATCGAAGTGCACCAGCATGGCGTCCACCACCGCGTTGGCGCCCAGTTCCTCGGCGCCGTCCAGGCGGATCAGTTCGAAGTCCCCCACCAGGGACATGGAGAGCATGCCCAGCAGGGAGGAGACGCCGCTGCCGGCCTCGCCTTCCAGCACCGTGGTGGCGCCGTCGTGGGCGTGGCCGTTCAGGGCGTCGAGAAGGTCGCCGCGCTCGGCGCCCTCGTAGAAAAAATCCTCATCTCTCACAAAAGGCCTCGAGCGTTCGCGTCAATGCGTTCGGGTCGTATTCGCCTGTGACCAGGGCATCACCGATTTGGTTCAGCAACACCAGCCGCAGGCGGCCGTTCTGTACCTTTTTATCCAGCGCCATCAGCTCGCTGAAATCCGCCCGCGCCATCCCTTCCGGCGCGGTCACCGGCAGCTTCCAGGCCGCCAGACTGTCGCTCACCCGGTCCAGGTCGGCCTGCTTCAGCCAGCCCAGCTCCAGGGACATGCGCGCCGCCATCACCATGCCGGCGGACACCGCCTCACCATGCAGCCAGTCCCGGTAGCCGGTAAAGGTCTCCATGGCATGGCCGAAGGTGTGGCCCAGATTAAGCAGCGCGCGGTTGCCCTGCTCGGTTTCATCGGCGGCCACCACCTCGGCCTTGTTGCGGCAGCTGCGCAGGATCGCTTCCGCCACCGGCGCCGTGTCGCGGGCGGCCAGCGCCGCCTGATTGTCCAGCAGCCACTGGAAGAATTCCGGGTCGCGGATCAAGCCGTACTTGATCACCTCCGCCATGCCGGCGGCGAATTCCCGCTCCGGCAGGGTGTCGAGCACGGCGGTGTCGATCACCACCGCGCGCGGCTGATGGAAGGCGCCGATCATGTTCTTGCCGCGCGGGTGGTTGACGGCGGTCTTGCCGCCCACCGAGGAATCCACCTGCGCCAGCAGCGTGGTGGGCACCTGGATGAAGTCCACGCCGCGCTGGTAGCAGGCGGCGGCAAACCCCACCATATCGCCGATCACGCCACCGCCCAGCGCCACCAGCGTGGTGGTGCGCGAATGCCGGTGGGCCATCAGGGCGTCGAAAATACGCTCCAGCGTGGCCAGGGTTTTATGCTGCTCACCGTCCGGCAGGATCAGGGTGTCGCACTGCAGGTCGCCCAGACCGCGGGTGACCGCGTCCAGGTAAAGCGGGGCGATGGTCTCGTTGGTGACCACCATCACCTGATTGCCGCGCACATGGCCGCGGATCAGGTCCTGCCCGAGCAGGCCGCGATCGATATAAATGGGGTAGCTGCGTTCGGCCAGCGACACATCAAGCTTCTGCATACGGCCTCGTAAAGCGGAGTGGGAGTGCGGGCATTATCGGCTGGCGTGGTCGGCCAGACAACCGAGTACCTGATCGGTCACTTTCTTGAGGTTACCGGAAGCGGTGGAGACCACGCCGTGCGCCACTTCCCGGTAGAGCGGATCCCGTTCCTGGAACAGCGCCTGAAGACGGGCCTCCGGGTCGCTGGTCTGCAGCAGCGGCCGGTTGCGGTCGTTGCGGGTGCGGGCCAGTTGCACCTCCACCGGCGTCCACAGATAGACCACGCAGCCACGCTCATGGAGGTGGCGGCGGTTCTCCTCCTGGGTGACCACGCCGCCGCCGGTGGCCAGGACGATGCCCGCCATGCCGGTCAGTTCGTCGATCACGTCGCGCTCGCGGCGTCGAAACCCCTCCTCGCCTTCCATATCGAAGATCCAGGGGATGTCGGCACCGGTTTTCTCTTCGATCACGCGGTCGGAATCGTAAAACGGGCGGCCCAGAACCTGGGCGAGGTGTCGGCCCAGGGTGCTTTTACCCGCACCCATGGGCCCGACTAGATACAGAGACGTGGAATCCTTTGGGTTCACCGACTAGCCATTGCGTCTTTCACCAGGCGAGGCGTGATAAAGATCAGCAGTTCCTGCTTGTTATCACGGTTCACCTTCTTGCGGAACAGGGCCCCCAACCAGGGGATATCACCCAGGAAGGGGGTTTTGACCGTGGATTCTATCTTTTCCTGCTGGAAAATGCCGCCCAAAACCACGGTTTCGCCGTCATTGACCAGAACCGTGGTTTCCACCCGGTTGGTGTTGACGGTCGGCGCGCTGGTGTCGGTGCCCAGGGAGTCGTTGTTGACCTTGAGCTGCATGATCACGTCGCCTTCCGGGGTCACCTGCGGGGTCACTTCGAGGCGCAGTTCCGCCTCAATGAACTCCACCGCGGTGGCGCCGGACGCGGTGGCCACGTTGAAGGGCACCTGCTGACCGGAGGCGATCACCGCCGGCTGCTGATCGGCGGTCAGAACCTTGGGCGTGGCGACCAGCTCGCCGTGGCCTTCCGCTTCCAGGGCGGACAGCTCGAGCTCGATCAGGCCGGAATCCAGGGAGGTGAAACCGATCGCGAAGCGGGTGGCTTCCTGGGAGGCCACGCCCATGTCGACGATCAGGTCGTTGTTCTGCTCTTCGTCGAACTCCTCGAACTCACCCAGGGAGCCGTCGTCTTCCCGGTCGATGTTGGCGTAGTGCAGCTCACGCAGGGAGGTATGGCGACCGGAGATCGCCACGCTCTTGCCTTCGTTGACCAGGCTGTCGCCGTCGTAGGCGAGACCGCCCCAGCGCACGCCGAATTCGTCGGCCACGTCGGTGCTGGCGATCACCACCCGGGCTTCGATCAGCACCTGCTGAACCGGGATGTCGAGCTGCTGAATCAGGCCGCGGATTTCCTGCAGCTTGGCCACGGTGTCCTGCACGATCAGCGTGTTGGTGCGCTGATCCACGGTCACCGAGCCGCGTCCGCTGACCAGGGCGGAGCCTTCCCCGCCCTGGGAGGTGATCAGCGTCTTGAGCTCCTCGGCGCGGGCGTAGTTGATGCTGATGTACTCGGTGCGCAGCGGCGCCAGGGAGGCCAGCTGTTTCTGGCTCTCCAGTTCCTGCTTTTCGCGGGCGGCGATCTCATCCGCCGGCGCCACCAGCAGCACGTTGCCGACCTTGCGCTTATCCAGGCCCTTGGTCTTGAGGATCAGATCCAGCGCCTGGTCCCAGGGCACGCTCTGCAGCCGCAGGGTGATCTTGCCGCTGACGGTGTCGGACGCCACCAGGTTGAGGTCGGTGAAGTCGGCGATCAGCTGCAGCACCGAGCGCACTTCGATGTCCTGGAAATTCAGCGACAGTTTCTCGCCGGTGTATTTGAAGGCATCACGGCGCTGGCGGTCCTTCTCGGCCTCGGTGAGCGGCTTGACGTTGATGCTGAACTGGTTGTCCGCCTGGTAGGCCAGGTAGTCCCAGCTGCCTTCCGGCTCAATCGTGATCACGGTGCTGCCGTCCACTTCCTTGGTGTCGACGAACTGCACCGGGGTGGCGAAGTCGCTGACGTCCAGTCGGCGCAGCAGGTCCTCCTCCACATCGGCGCCGACGAAACGGGCGACGATACGGCCGCCCTCTTCGCGCACGTCCACCGGCATGGCGTCGTCCGCCAGCTCCACCAGCACCCGGCCCTCGCCGTCGTCGCCGCGGCGGAAATCAATATCACGCACGCCGGCGCTGCTGGGCGCCACCTTGCGCTGCACGGTCTCGCTGGCCGGGTCCATGGACGGGGTGGCGTTGTCCGCGCCCAGGGTGATCACCAGCTCCTGGCCTTCGATCCGCGTTTTATAGCCGGTCAGCTGGTCCAGGTTGAAGATCAGGCGGGTGCGCTCCTTGGCGCCGAGCACCATCAGGCTGCGCACGTTGCCGGACCCCAGGTTGTGCTCTTTCACCTCGATCTGGTTACGGGTGTCGAGCAGATCCAGCGCCACCCGCGCCGGTTGCTCGATGCTGTAGCCCTTGACCTCCGGGGCGTCGCCCTCGAAGGACACGCGCACTTCCACGCCGTCGCCGGGCAGGGTATTGGCGCGCAGGTCGGTTACCGTCGCCGCTCGCCCCAGGGTGGCCGCGCTCAACCCCACCAGCATCAGCAGCAATGCCGCCCAACGCCGGGACGCAGCCCTTGTTTTTGTTGATGTGAAGATAATCATAACTGGCATCCCCAGCAGCGGTTATTCAGCAAGCGAAATGTTTCGGGAGCGTTCCACCCAGCCGTCCTGTCCATCCGGGACGATCTCGACCAGCGCGATCTGGTCGCTGGACACTTCCACGACGCGTCCGAAGTTCCTACCCATGTAGCTTCCCACCCGTACCCGGGTCACCGAGCCGGTAGGGTCTTCGATCAGGGCCTCCAGCGGATTGCTGGGCTTGGTGATGGTGCCCACCATGGCCAGCGCGTCCAGGCTGAAGCCCTCCAGGTATTGCTTGGGCCGGCTCAGATCCGGCTCCACCGGGCGCCCTTCCGGCACCTCCAGCAGCTTCTCGTCCACCGGCCGCGAAAACGGCGCCCGCAGTTTATGCGCCGCGTAGGCGTAGGTGGCGATCGGCTTGAATTCCGGCGGTGGCTCGATCCGGCCCCTCGGACGCGCCTTGATCTCCGTCATCCGCGCGTCCAGTTCATTGATGCCGGCACCGGAACCGCAGCCCTGCAGCAGCGCGGCGGCCGCCACCAGCACCAATCCGTACGCAATGGATTTACGTCCATTCATGTTCGTTCCCCTCAGGACCGGCCGCCTTTGGCCCGGTTATTCTTCTCCGTACCCTGATCGCCACCGTCGTCGTCGCCCCCGGCGTAACGGTAGGTCTTGGCGGTGATCGACATGTCCAGCATGCCCCGCGACCCGGCTTCCTCCTTGACCGGCACGATCTTGAAATCATGCAGGGTAACGATGCGCGGCAGCGCCGCCACCCCGGACACGAAAGCACCGAAACCGTGGTAATCGCCGCTCACCTGGATATCAATGGGCAACTCCGCGTAGAACTCCTTCTCGATTTCGTCCTTCAGGGCGATGGTTTCGAATTCCAGGCCACTGCCGAGACCGGTATGGGTGATGTCCTCGAGCAGGCCGGGCACCTCGGTGTCCTTGGGCAGCTGGCTTTTGAGGGTTTCAAAGCTGGCTTCCAGCTCCACCAGCTGCTGGCGGTACTGGTCCAGGTTATGGGCGCGGAACGCCTTCTGCTCGAAGCTTTCCAGCAGCGTGACTTCCTCGCGCTGCAGCTGCTCGTGGCGGGTATTGAGATCCTTGATGCTCAGGAAATAGCCCAGGCCGAGAACGAAGCCGAACACCAGCACCGCGGCGCCGATCTTCACCGGCATCGGCCAGCCGCCGACGTTCTCGAAATCCAGGCTGTTGAGCTCGTCGATCAGCTCGCGCACATCCAGGTTCTTCAGTTCGGATGCTTTCATTGCCCGGCCTCCTCGTCATCGCTGCGCGGCGAGCCCTGCTTCACGGTCAGCGCAAAGGTGTTGGCCTGGGCGCTGTCCGCGCCGTCGGCGCCGCCGCGCTCGCTCTCGTCCAGAGCGTTCACGTTGAGCAGGTTGGGCTCCACGAACCAGTCCGAAGCGGCCAGGTTACGCATCAGCCGCGAAATCCGGTTGTTGGACTCCGCCACCCCCTCGATCCGGTAGCTGTCACCGGTCCGCTCCACCAGCGTGTAGTACACGCCTTCGGGCAGGGTGCGCACCAATTGGTCGAACACATAGACGATGGTCGGGCGGTTGCCCTGCAGCTCCTGAATCACCTTCATGCGCGCCACCAGCTGGTCACGGCGGCGCTGCAACTCGTTGATTTCCTTGATCTGGGTGTCGAGTTTGGCGATCTCGCTCTGGATATGGTTATTGCGGGTCTGCTGGTCGGCGATCTGGCCTTCCACCATGCCCTTCCAGAGCCAGAAAATAAGACCCGCCAGCAGCGCGGCGAACGCCAGCATGGCGATGAACTCATGCTGGCGCTGCTTGCGTCGCTCTTCGCGCCAGGGGAGCAGGTTAATCATGGTTGTCATTGCTCGAAGCTCCTCAGGGCCAGGCCACAGGCGATCATCATCGCTGACGCGTCGTTCTCGAGCGCCTTGGCGTTAACCTTGTTGGCCAATGCCATATCGGCGAAGGGATTGGCCAGGGAGCATCCGGTGCCCACCTTTTGCTGAATCAGGTCGGGCAGTCCGTCGATCGAGGCGGAACCGCCGGCGAGCAGGATGTAGTTCACTTCGTTGAACTGGGTGGAGCCGTAGAAGAACTGCAGGGAGCGGTTGATCTGCTGGACGATGGCGTCCTTGAACGGCTGCAGAACCTCGTTTTCGTAGTCCTCCGGCAGCTCGCCGGTCTTCTTGGCCAGCCCGGCCTCCTCCATGGAGATGCCGTAGCGGCGCTGGATTTCCTCGGTGAGCTGCTTGCCGCCGAACAACTGCTCGCGGGTGTAGACGCTGCGCCCCTGGTGGAACACATTGAGCGTGGTCATGGTGGCGCCGATATCGAACACCGCCACGGTATCCAGCTCCTCGGCGTTGGGCAGGCCGGGCAGGATCAGCTGAAAGGCCCGCTCCATGGCGTAGGCCTCCACATCCACCACCTTGGGCTGCAGCCCGCCGATCTCCAGGGCGTCGGCGCGCATTTCCACGTTCTCGGTGCGCGACGCCACCACCAGCACTTCCACCCGCTCCGGGTTGTCCTCCACCGGACCGACCACCTGGAAGTCCATGCGGACCTCGTCCAGCGGAAACGGAATATACTGATCGGCTTCCACCCGGAGCTGATTTTCCATGTCGTCCTCGCTCAGCGAGGCGTCCATTTCAATCACCTTGGTGATGGTCGCCGAGCCGGGCACGGCCACCGCGGACGTCTTGATCCCCGGACGGGCACGGCCCACCAGACGGGCGACCACATCCCCGACCCCCTCAACGTCATTGATGTTCTTTTCCACCACGGCGTTTGGCGTTAGCGGTTCGACGCCGTAACTTTCGACCTTGTAGCGGTTCCCCGTTCTGGACAATTCCAGCAACTTAACCGCGGTGGAACTGATATCGATCCCCAGCAGTGTCTGGGCCTTTTTTCTGAGAAAAGGCAGCACAGTCGTCGTCCCGTGTGATTGTTTTAGAGATGTTTTTACTTCAAAAATATATACTTACGTGATTCTTATGCCTAATCACTTTAGGAGTAAGTAATAACAGAACAGATATTAGATCACAACAACCTTTCCACCGTATAATGACCTGCTTCACGGGTCTGCTAGCCCTTTCTTCTGATCGCCACAGCAGTTGCCACTTTATGCGCTCTACCGTCGTCTGGATCCGCTCCCTCGTTCTCCTCGCCCTGGCCGGTGCCGGCGGCGCTCTTCTGGTCCTCGCCGCCTGCTACTTATACCTCGCGCCTCAGTTGCCCGCCGCCGGAGCGATCCGCGAGGTGGAGTATCAGATCCCGCTGCGTATCTACACCAGCGATCACAAACTGATCGCCGAGTACGGTGAGAAACGCCGCGAGCCGATCACCTATGAGGAGGTGCCCGAGCCGTTCATCCAGGCGGTGCTGGCCGCCGAGGACGAGCGCTTCTTCGAGCACCCCGGGGTCGACCCCAAGGGCCTGCTGCGCGCCGCCGTGGAGCTGTTGCGCTACCAGGAGATCCGCTCCGGCGGCTCGACCATCACCATGCAGGTGGCGCGCAACTTCTTCCTCGACCGGGAGCAGCGCTTCCTGCGCAAGTTCAACGAGATCGTGCTGGCGATCCAGATCGAACGGATCCTCGAGAAGGAGGAGATCCTCGAGCTGTATCTGAACAAGATTTACCTGGGCCACCGGGCCTACGGCGCGGAAGCCGCCGCCCAGGTCTATTACGGCGAATCGATCAAGGACCTGTCGCTGCCCCAGTGGGCGATGATCGCCGGCCTGCCCAAGGCGCCCTCGGCCTACAACCCGATCACCAACCCGGAGCGGGCCCGCCAGCGCCGCAACTGGATCCTGTTCCGCATGGAAGAGACCGGCGCCATCGACAGCGAGCAACGCAAGCAGGCCCAGGCCGCGCCCGTCACCGCCCGCTACCACGCCGCCCGGCCGGAGGTGGAAGGCGCCTACATGGGCGAAGTCGCCCGGGTACTGGCGGAGGATCTGGTGGAGCCGGACCTGTACACCGAGGGCCTGCGCATCATCACCACCCTCAACAGCAAACGCCAGAACGCCGCCGTCACCGCCCTGCGCCAGGGTCTGCACGCCTACGACGAACGGCACGGCTGGCGCGGCCCGCTGGCGCGCATCGACGCCGGCGAGCTGCCGGAACTGGGCTGGCCCGCCGAGCGGGACACCGAGGCCGCCCCCGACACCGACCAGCCGGAGCCGGAAATGGCCCAGGAGAAAGAGCCGGACCTGCTCGACGAACTCGACGAGGACCTGGCCGCCTGGGTGGAACAGTTCAAGGACCAGGCCGATTTCGGCCCGCTGCGCACCGCCGCGGTGACCGCCGTGCGGGATCGCCAGGCGGCGGCACTGCTGCGCGACGGCAAGCAGGTGGTGCTGGACTGGGATGCCATCCGCTGGGCGCGGCCGGCCCTCAATAAAGGCTACGTGGGCGAAGCGCCGCAAACCGCCGCCGACGTGCTGGCCCCCGGCGACGTGGTCTACGTGCGCCCGGACGGCGGCGGCGAGGACGACCCCAGCTGGCGTCTGGCGCAGTTGCCGGTGGCGCAGTCCGCGCTGATCTCGCTGAACCCGGACACCGGCGCCGTGGAAGCGATGCAGGGCGGCTACAGCTTCTATGCGTCCAAGTTCAACCGCGCGCTGCAGGCCCGCCGCCAGGCCGGCTCGGTGTTCAAACCCTTCATCTACACCGCCGCCCTGGAAAGCGGCTTCACCCCGGCCACCATTATTAATGACGCGCCGCTGGTGTTCGACGACGACAAACTCAAGGACGCCTGGCGCCCGACCGGCGCCAGCGACCGCTTCTACGGCCCGACCCGGCTGCGCGAAGCGCTCTACCGCTCACTCAACCTGGTGTCGATCCGCATCCTGCGTCAGGTCGGTATCAGCCAGGCCATGAACACCCTGGACCGGTTCGGGCTGCCCACCAAACGCTTCCAGCGCGACCTGTCGTTGGCGCTGGGCAGCGCCTCGGTGACACCGCTGGAGATCGCCCGCGCCTACTCGGTGTTCGCCAACGGCGGCTACCGGGTGGACCCCTGGTTCATCGAACGCATCGAGGACAAGGACGGCAAGGTGCTCTGGAAGGCCCCGCGGGTGGAGCGCTGTGAAGCCCCCTGCGCGGTGGTCACCGCCGACAGCGAGGTCGCCGCGGAGCCGGAAACCGACGACGACGGCAAGCCGATCCAGCCGCCGCCGACCATGGCGCCCCGGGTGATCGACGAGAACACCGCCTGGCTGATGCATTCCATCCTCCAGGACGTGGTCAAGCGCGGCACCGGCAGCGACGCCCGTCGCCTGGGCCGTTCGGACCTGGCCGGCAAGACCGGCACCACCAATGACCAGGTGGACGCCTGGTTCTCTGGCTATTCACCGGAGCTGGTGGCCACCGTGTGGGTGGGTTTCGACAACCCGGCTTCCCTGGGTAACGGCGAGTACGGCGGCCGCGCCGCCCTGCCCACCTGGATCGACTACATGGGCGTGGCCCTGGAAGGGGTCGAAGAGATCCAGCCGCCGCAGCCGCCGGGCGTGGTGTCGGTGCGCATCGACCCGGACAGCGGCCTGCAGGCCCGCCCGGAGAACGAGGCCGCGATCTTCGAATACTTCCGCGAGGACAATGTGCCGGAGCTGGAAGCGCCGCACAGCGGCGACGGCCGCTCGCCGGAACAGATCTTCTAGGCGGCGGAGGCCGCTCCCACAGAAGCATAAAAAAGGGCCGGCAATGCCGGCCCTTTTCGATTGGCGCTTAGCGAGCGGTCCGCTTTACAGCTCGGGGAAAATCTCGTCGAGCGAATTCAGCGGGTAGTGGGACGGGTAACCCTTGCGGGCCACGCCGGATTCCACCGCCGCGTTGGCCACCGCCGCCGACACCCGGCCCAGCAGGCGCGGGTCGTTGGGCTTGGGAATGATGTATTCCGGCCCGAAGTTGAGCGGCTCGCCGCCGTAGGCGTCCAGCACTTCCTTGGGCGGCGCTTCGCGCACCAGCTCGGCGATGGCGTGCACCGCCGCCAGCTTCATCTCCTCGTTGATCGAGGTGGAGCGCACGTCCAGGGCACCGCGGAACATGTACGGGAAGCACAGCACGTTGTTCACCTGGTTCGGGTAGTCCGAACGGCCGGTGGCGATGATGGCGTCGGAGCGCACCGATTTGGCCACTTCCGGGCGGATCTCTGGGTCCGGGTTGGCGAGCGCGAAGATGATCGGCTTGTCGGCCATCTTCTTGACCATCTCCGGCGTCAGCATGTCCGGGCCGGAGACACCGATGAACACATCGGCGCCTTCCACGGCATCGTCCAGGGTGCGCTTGTCGGTGTCGTTGGCGAGCGCCGCCTTGTACTGGTTGAGGTCGTCGCGGCGGCTGTGGATCACGCCCTTGCGGTCGAGCACCAGGATGTTCTCCTTGCGCGCGCCCATCTCGATCAGCAGCCGCACGGAGGCGACGCCGGCGGCACCGGCGCCCACGCACACCACTTTGATGTCCTGGATGCGCTTCTTCTGGATCTCCAGCGCGTTGAGCAGGCCGGCGCCCACCACGATGGCGGTGCCGTGCTGGTCGTCGTGGAACACCGGCACGTCGCACAGCTCCTTGAGCACGCGCTCGATCTCGAAGCATTCCGGCGCGCGGATGTCTTCCAGATTGATGCCGCCGAAGGTGCGGTGGATGCGCACCACGGTATCGATAAAGGCCTGCGGGTCCTCGGCGTCCACTTCGATATCGAACACGTCGATGCCGGCGAACAGCTTGAACAGGATGCCCTTGCCTTCCATCACCGGCTTGGACGCCAGCGCGCCCAGATTGCCCAGGCCAAGGATCGCGGTACCGTCGCTGATCACCGCCACCAGGTTGCCCTTGGAGGTGAAACGATAGGCCAGTTCCGGTTCCCGGGCGATTTCACGCACGGGCTCCGCCACGCCGGGGCTGTAAGCCAGGCTGAGGTCGCGGCTGGTCTTGGCCGGTTTGGTCACCTCAACGCTGATCTTCCCCGGACGCGGTTTGGCGTGATATTCCAGGGCCGCCTTTTTTAAATCCTCGGACATGGTGGTCTCCGCTTCCCGCTCTGGGACAAAGCCAGTCTAGGCTGATAAAAGAGTATGACGCGTGATTCCGAACGCAAAAAGCACCCTGGCGGGTGCTTTTTGCAGGCAAGAAACAGTGGAAGCAGACTCGCTTACTTTTTCTTGCCTGAGCTGATCACGCCGAAACGTTGCTTGAACTTGTCGACCTGGCCACCGCTCTCGGCCTGCTTCTGCTTGCCGGTGTAGAACGGGTGGCACTGCGAGCACACGTCCACCTCGAAAGAGCCGCCACGAGTGGAACGGGTTTCGATCACATTCCCGCAGCTGCAGGTAATGGACACGTCCTGGTAATCGGGATGAATCTCTGATTTCATAGCAAAGCTCCTTCAGGTGTCGCCACCCGAACCTGCGCTGGACTGCGCTCTGTCGGGCACCACACTTGCTTGCGCCGGGCAAAAGTGAGCGCGAATCATAACAGCTTGACACCGATGCGCAAGAGATAAACCGGAACCTTCCGTGCCTTCTGAGTCCATCATACAGGTCGCCCTGCCGGTGCCCCTGCCGGGATGCTTCGACTACCGCCTGCCGGCGGGATCGCCGACGCCGCCCCGAGGCGCCCGCGTGCAGGTGCCGTTCGGCCGCCGCACCCTGGTGGGGCTGGTCCACGGCCACCAGCCCAGCCAGTTCGCCAAACTCAAGAACGTGCAGCGCGTCCTCGACCAGGAAGCGGTCATCGACGAGGCGCTCTATACCCTTTGTGAGCGGGCCGCCCGCTACTACCACCATCCGCTCGGCGAAGTGCTGGGGTTCGTGCTGCCGGCGCTGCTGCGCCAGGGCCAGCCGGCGCTGGCCGGCGGCGAGGTGCGCTGGCGGCTCACCGACCGTGGCCACCACGTCAGCGACGACCGCCTGACCCGCGCACCCCGCCAGCTACAGGCGCTCACCGTATTAAAGGAACACCCGGACGGCCTGACCCCGGCGATGCTGGAGGCGCTGTCGGTCTCCAAATCGGCGCTGCAGGCCCTGCGCGACAAGGAATGGGTGGAACGGGTGGAGCTGCAGCCGGAGGCCGCCGGCACCCCCGCCGAAGTGCTCGCCGAGCCGGCCCTGGCCGCCAACCCGGAACAGCGCGCCGCCATCCACGCCATCGTCGACGCCCAGGGCTTCCAGCCGTTCCTGCTCGACGGCGTCACCGGCAGCGGCAAGACCGAGGTCTACCTGCAGGCCATGGCGCCGGTGCTGGCCGCCGGCAAACAGGTGCTGATGCTGGTGCCGGAGATCGGCCTGACGCCCCAGACCCTGCGCCGCTTCCGCCAGCGCTTCGCGGTGCCGGTGACGGTGCTGCATTCCGGCCTCACCGACCGCGAGCGCCTGGACGCCTGGGTGGCCGCCCGGGACGGCCGGGCGCGCATTATCATCGGCACCCGCTCGGCGGTGTTCACGCCGCTCGCCCACCCGGGGCTGATTATCGTCGACGAAACCCACGACGCCTCCCTGAAACAGCAGGACGGCTTCCGCTACCACGCCCGCGACCTGGCCACCTGGCGCGCCCAGCAACTGGCGGTGCCGGTGGTGCACGGCAGCGCCACCCCGGCGCTGGAGACCCTGCACCTGGCCCGCACCGGCCGCTACCACTGGCTGCGCCTGACGCGCCGCGCCGGCGACGCGGGGGCGCCGCCCATCGAGCTGCTCGACGCCCGCGACACCACCCCGGACCGTCCGCTGCTGCCCACCGCCCTCAAGGCGATCCGCGACACCCTGGCGCGCGGCGAGCAGGCGCTGGTGTTCCTTAACCGGCGCGGCTTCGCCCCGGTGATTCTGTGCCGGGACTGCGGCTGGCAGGACGAATGCCCGCGCTGCGACAGCCTGATGACCTGGCACCGCAGCGAACAGCAACTGCGCTGCCACCATTGCGGCCACCAGCACCGGGTGCCGCAGCGCTGCGGCGACTGCGGCTCCACCAACCTCACCGACGCCGGCGCCGGCACCGAAAAACTGGAAGCGCTGCTGGAAAAGGAGTGCGAGCAGGTCAAAGGCGGCGCGCCGGTGGTGCGCATCGACCGCGACACCACCCGCCGCAAGGGCAGCCTGGACGCCAAGCTGGCGCAGATCCAGAAAGGCGAACCGGCGGTGCTGGTGGGCACGCAGATGCTCGCCAAGGGCCACCATTTCCCGCGCCTGAGCCTGGCGGTGATCACCAATATGGACGCCGGCTTCCTGAGCGCCGACTTTCGCGGCCCGGAGCAGGCCGCCCAGCTGCTGCTGCAGGTGGCCGGCCGCAGCGGCCGCCAGGACCGCCCCGGGCGGGTGCTGATGCAGAGCCGCCACACCGACCACAACCTGGTGCAGCTGGCCGCCGCCGGCGACTATCAGGCGCTCGCCAATACCCTGCTGGAAGAACGGCGCGGCGCCGGCTGGCCGCCGTTCGGCCACCTCGCCCTGCTGCGCTGCGAGGCGATGACCATGGCCCAGGCGCTCACCTTTCTGGACGAGTGCGCCGCCGGGCTGCCGGCGCTGGACAACGTCCACGTGCTGGGGCCGGTGCCGGCGCCGATGGAGAAGCGCGCCGGCCGCTACCGCGCCCAGCTGCTGCTGCAAAGCAACCAGCGCCCGGCCCTGCACGGCCTGCTCGATGCGCTGATGGAACACGCCCGCGCCCTGCCTTCCGGGCGCCGCTGCCGCTGGCACCTGGACGTGGACCCGATCGACCTATTGTGAACGGGGCCTAGGGGGCGGCATTCCCTTTCCGATTGCCGTACAATCGCCCGTCCATCCAATGGCCGCGATGAAGCATGAAAGACCGCCTGATACCCCTGATCGAACACGCTCTGGACACCCTGCGCGACAACGGCACCCTGCCCGGCGATGCCCGGCCCCCGGTGCAGATTGATCGCACCAAGGACAAAAGCCACGGCGACTTCGCCACCAACATCGCCCTGATGCTGGCCAAGCCCGCCGGGCTCAAGCCCCGCGATCTGGCCCAGTCCCTGATCGAGGCGCTGCCCGATGACCCGGCGGTGGCCAAGGTGGAAATCGCCGGCCCCGGGTTCATCAATTTCTTCCAGGCCGCCCAGTGGCTGAGCGGTCAGCTGGAAGCGGCGCTCGACGACCCCTACCTGGCGGTGCCGCGCCCGCAGCACGCCCAGACCGTGGTGGTGGACTATTCCTCACCCAACCTGGCCAAGGAAATGCACGTCGGCCATCTGCGCTCCACCATCATCGGTGACGCCGTGGTGCGCACGCTTTCCTTCCTGGGCCATAAGGTGGTGCCGCAGAATCACGTCGGCGACTGGGGCACCCAGTTCGGCATGCTGCTCGCCTACCTGGAAGAGCAGAAAGACCAGGAGAGCGGCGAGCAGCTCAACCGGGAACTGGGCGATCTGGAGAACTTCTACCGCGCCGCCAAGCAGCGCTTCGACGAGTCACCGGAGTTCGCCGACCGGGCCCGGGCGCTGGTGGTCAAGCTGCAGTCCGGCGACGATTACTGCCTGTCCCTGTGGCGCGAGTTCAACCAGGTGTCCCTGAGCCACTGCGACGCGGTCTACCGCCGCCTGGGCGTCACCCTGGGCCCCGACGACGTGCGCGGCGAAAGCGCCTACAACGACGACCTGGCCCGGGTGGTCGCCGACCTCGACAAGGCCGGCCTGCTCACCGAGGACCAGGGCGCCCAGTGCGTGTTCCTGGACGAGTTCAAAAACAAGGACGGCGACCCGCTGCCGGTGATCGTGCGCAAGGCGGACGGCGGCTACCTGTACGCCACCACCGACCTGGCGGCGCTGCGCTACCGCGCCGGCACCCTGGGCGCCGACCGCATCCTGTATTTCGTCGACCAGCGCCAGGCGCTGCATTTCCAGCAGATTTTCACCGTCGCCCGGCGCGCCGGCTTCGTCGGCGAAGGCGTGGACCTGGCGCATATGGGCTTCGGCACCATGAATGGTCCGGACGGCCGCCCCTTCAAGACCCGCGACGGCGGCACCGTCAAACTGATCGACCTGCTCGACGAAGCGGAGCAGCGCGCCTATGACCTGGTGCGTTCGAAAAACGCGGATCTGGAAGACGGCGAGCTGCGCGACATCGCCCGCTCGGTGGGCATCGGCGCGGTCAAGTACGCCGACCTGAGCAAAAACCGCAGCAGCGACTACATCTTCGATTTCAATCAGATGCTCAGCTTCGACGGCAACACCGCGCCCTATTTGCTGTACGCCTACACCCGGGTGGTGAGCGTGTTCCGCAAGGCCGGGCTGGCGCTGGACCAGGTGCAGAGCCAGGTGAGCGGCGATTTTCAGCTTGAGCACGACGCGGAGCAGGCGCTGGCCGCCCGCCTGGTGCAGTTCGGCGAAGTGATCGGCCAGGTGGCCGACAAGGGCCAGCCGCACTTCCTGTGCGCCTACCTGTACGATCTCGCCGGCCTGTTCTCCGCCTTCTATGAACACTGCCCGATTCTCGCCGTGGACGACCCGGCGATCCGCGCCAGCCGCCTGAAACTGGCGGCGCTCACCGCGCGCACCCTGTCACGGGGCCTGGCGCTGTTGGGCCTGACACCCCTGGAGCGTATGTAATGGCGAAGAACACCTCGCGCCGTGGCGCCAGTCGCGGCGGCTCGAAAAAGCAGTCGCGCCAGGTACCCGGCTGGGTCTGGCTGTTCACCGGCGTCATCGGCGGCCTGTTCGTGGCGTTTCTGGTCCATCTCGCCCAGGTGCAGATGGAACAGGGCCGCACCGGCGGCGGTGACCGCACCGCGGTCGAGAAACCGCAACCCGAGGAAAAAGACAGCGACGGCGCCGCCAAGGACGACCAGCCCAAGTTCGACTTCTACGCGGTCTTGCCGAAGATGGAAGTGATCGTGCCCAAGGGTGAAGGCGACGAGCAGGAAGCCAGCCGGGGCGGCGGTGACGATACCGCCGAAGGCGAAAAGACCGCCGACAAGCCGGTGGCCGGACGCCACGACAAGCGCTTCCTGCTGCAGGCCGGCAGCTTCCGCAACGAGAAGGACGCCGACCGGCGCCGCGCGGAGCTGATCCTCAAGGGTTACCAGGCGCGCATTCAACCGGTGGACATGGACAACGGCGACACCTGGCACCGGGTGATGATCGGCCCCTATGACAACATCAACACGCTGCACCGCGCCCAGGACAAACTGGCCGCCAACGGCGTGGAGACTCTGCCGATTCAGTTGAAAGACTAACAGGCGTCTGAAAACCCGCGCTTGAAAACCTCCTGCCCCACCCGCACATCCTGTTCAAATCAGGATAAGGAGGTTTCCGTGGAGCAATATCACGGCACGACCATCGTCTCGGTCCGACGCGGCAATAACGTCGTGATCGGCGGCGACGGCCAGGTAACGCTGGGCAATACCATCATGAAGGGCAACGCGCGCAAAGTGCGCCGCCTCTACCACGGCAAGGTGATCGCCGGTTTCGCCGGCGGCACCGCCGACGCCTTCACGCTGTTCGAACGCTTCGAAGCCCAGCTGGAAAAACATCAGGGCCACTTGGTGCGCGCCGCCGTGGAGTTGGCCAAGGACTGGCGCACCGACCGCGCCCTGCGCCGCCTGGAAGCGCTGCTCGCCGTGGCGGACAAGGAAAACTCCCTGATCATCACCGGTAACGGCGACGTGGTGGAGCCCGAAGAAGGGCTGATCGCGATCGGCTCCGGCGGCCCGTTCGCGCAATCCGCCGCCAGCGCCCTGCTGCACAACACCGACCTGCCGGCCCGCGACGTGGTGGCGCAAAGCCTGAAAATCGCCGGCGACATCTGCATCTACACCAACCAGAATCACACCTTTGAGGAGATCGAATAGTGTCCTCCTTGTCTCCCCGTGACATCGTCAGCGAACTCAACCGGCACATCGTCGGCCAGGAAAACGCCAAGAAGGCGGTGGCCCTGGCCCTGCGCAACCGCTGGCGGCGCATGCAGCTGCCGGAAGAGATGCGCGCCGAAGTGGCGCCCAAGAACATCCTTATGATCGGCCCCACCGGCGTCGGTAAAACCGAAATCGCGCGGCGCCTGGCGAAACTGGCCGACGCGCCCTTCCTGAAGATCGAAGCCACCAAATTCACCGAGGTGGGCTATGTGGGCCGGGACGTGGAATCCATCATCCGCGATCTGATGGAAGTGGCGATCAAATTGCTGCGCGAAAAGGAAATGGCCCGCGTGCGGCACAAGGCGGAGGACGCCGCCGAGGACCGGGTGCTCGACGCCCTGCTGCCCAACGCCCGCGGCGAGCAGGCCGACAATGATTCCAACACCCGCCAGATCTTCCGCAAAAAACTGCGCGAAGGCGAACTGGACGACAAGGAAATCGAAGTCGAAGTCAGCGCCAACCCGCAGGGCGTGGAGATCATGGCGCCGCCGGGCATGGAAGAAATGACCAGCCAGCTGCAGCAGATGTTCTCGCGCATGGGCGGCAGCGGCCGCAAAAAATCGCAGAAGCTGAAAGTGCGCGAAGCACTGCGCCTGCTGCGTGACGAAGAGGCGGCCCGCTTCGTCAACGAAGACGAGCTCAAGGTGCAGGCCATCGACGTGGTGGAAAACCACGGCATCGTCTTTATCGATGAGCTGGACAAGGTGGCCAAGCGCTCCGAGACCGGCGGCACCGACGTGTCCCGCGAAGGCGTGCAGCGCGATCTGCTGCCGTTGATCGAAGGCTCCACGGTCAGCACCAAGTACGGCATGGTGCGCACCGACCACATTCTGTTCATCGCCTCCGGCGCCTTCCACCTGGCCAAGCCCAGCGACCTGATCCCGGAGCTGCAGGGCCGCCTGCCGATCCGCGTCGAGCTGAGCGCGCTCACCCCCGAGGAATTCGAGCGCATCCTTACCGAGCCCAAATGCTCGCTCACCGAGCAGTACAAGGCGCTGCTCGCCACCGAGGGGCTCAACCTGGAACTCACCGACGACTGCATCCGCCGGATCGCGGAAGTGGCCTGGCAGGTCAACGAGCGCACCGAGAACATCGGCGCCCGCCGCCTGCACACGGTGATGGAAAAGCTGCTCGAGGAAATCAGCTACGACGCCGACGACCTGGCCACCCAGTACCACGACAAACCGCTGGTGCTGGACGCCGAAGCCGTCGACCGCTACCTCGGCGAACTGGCCTCCGACGAAGACCTCAGCCGCTACATCCTCTAGCGGCTTGTAGGAGCGGGCCTGTGGGAGCGGGCCCGCTCCCACAATTCACCTGCCATCAGGCACCGTCCCCGCTTTCTGCTATCATCGCCCGCCGGAGGATCCGTCATGAACGCCGGTAGCAACTGCAAAATCATCTGGAACGTTTCTTCGCGCTGCGCCAGCACGGCGATGATGCGCTGTTCCTGGCCCGCCTGGGCCGGGTGCAGGCGTTCCAGCGCCAGCGCCTGATGGACACCCACCAGGCCCTGCTCGAGGACCCGGCGCTGCGCCCCGGCGTCACCTTCCTGCTCGACGACGTCTACGGCGGTCGCGACCTGCTGCCGGTGGCGCGCGAGATCCGTCGCGCCCTGCCCAAGGCCATGCGCCTGCTGCCGGAAAAAGTGATGGCCACCTCCGCCGACGCGCTGGAAGCGGCGATCATCACCCAGGAACTGGACGAGGCCCTGGTCGGGGTGCTCGGCGAGCGCCTCGACCTGCCCCTGGACGACGATGCCTACGGCGACGGCTACCGGGCCGCCGGCCACCCCGAACAGCGCCGCCGGCAACTGCAACTGGTGGCCGGTTTAGGGCATCATATCGACCGCTATGTGCGCTCGCGGATGGTGCAGACCACCTTCCGGCTGGTGCGCCGCCCGGCCCATGCGGCGGGCTTCGCGAACCTGTATGATTTCATGGATCGCAGTTTCCGTGTGATGAAACCGGTACCCAGCGTGGGCCGCCTTCTCGAGCGCATCGCCGCCCGTGAAGCGCGCATCATGGACCGGCTGTTCGACCGGCATCCCGCTCCCTTCAAGGACGTCCCCAATGAGTAACAACGACGACAACAAGGTCACCCACTTCGGCTATCAACAGGTGCCCTGGCAGGAAAAACAGCAGCGGGTGGCGGGCGTGTTCCGGTCGGTGGCGGCCAAGTACGACGTCATGAACGACCTGATCTCCATGGGCAGCCACCGGGTGCTCAAGCGCATGACCCTGGAGCTGGCCGGCGTGCGCCCGGGCCAGAAGGTGCTGGACCTGGCCGGCGGCACCGGCGACCTGGCGATCAAGTTTTCCCGCCTGGTGGGCGACAGCGGCCAGGTGGTGCTGGCCGACATCAACGACGCCATGCTGGCGGTGGGCCGCGACCGGCTGATCGACGCCGGCTGCGGCCACAATACCCAGGTCGCCCAGGTCAACGGCGAATGCCTGCCGTTCGAGGACAACAGCTTCCACTGCATCACCATCGCCTTCGGCCTGCGCAACATCACCGACAAGGACGCCGCCCTGCGCTCCATGCTGCGCGTGCTCAAGCCCGGCGGCCGGCTGCTGGTGCTGGAGTTTTCCCACCCGGTGCACAAGCCGCTGTCCAAGCTTTACGACCTCTACTCCTTCGCGGTCTGGCCGCGGCTGGGCAAGCTGGTGGTCAACGATTCCGAAAGCTACCGCTATCTCGCCGAATCGATCCGCATGCACCCGGATCAGGACACCCTGAAGGGCATGATGACCGAAGCCGGTTTTCAGCGTAGCGAATACTTCAACATGCTGGGCGGCATCGTCGCCCTGCACCGGGGGTTCAAGGTCTGATGCGCGAGCCCGGTCTTATTTCCACCACCGCCATTGCCAGCGTGGAGCGCGCCATCAACGCGGCGCTGCGCTCCGACCCGGCCACCGCCGCGCGGCTCAGCCGCCACGCCGGCCGTCTGCTGGCGGTGCATCTGACGCTGCCGCCGCTGCGCCTCTATACGTTGATCGTCGAGGAAGGCGTGGAGCTTTACCTGCGCAGTGACGCCGAACCGGACGTGAGCGTTACCGGCAACCCGGTGGATCTGGCCGCCCTGCTGCTGGATTGGCGCCGCCAGCCCAATGTGATCGGCGGCACCCTGCGCGTGGAAGGCAACCGGGAACTGCTGCAGGACGTGCGCGACCTGGCCGCCAACCTGGACCTGGACTGGGGCGCCCTGCTGGAACCGGTGATCGGCGGCGAGATGGCCCAGCAGCTGGACCAGGGCGCGCGGCGCCTGTTCGGCTGGGCCCGCCAGGCGTTCGACCGCCTCGGCCACCAGATGGGTGACTACATCGGCGGCGAGTCCGGCCTGCTGGCGCTGCGCCGCGACGTCTACGAGTTCTACCAGGACGTGGACGAGCTGCGCGGCGACGTGGACCGGCTGGACGCCCGGATACAACGCCTGAAAGGGAGCCCGCGCCCCTGATGCCGCCGATCAGCCGCCTGCTGGTGGTCGCCCATGTGGCGTGCCGCTACCGCCTGTTATCCCTGCTGCCGCCCCACCCGGCCCGTCCTTTTCTGGTGCTGCTGCAGTATCTGGTGCCCTCCAGCTGGCTGGGCACCGGCCAACTCAGCGAGGGCGAGCGCCTGAAGCTGGCGCTGGAGCGCCTGGGCCCGATTTTCATCAAGTTCGGCCAGCTGATGGCCACCCGCCGGGACATGCTGCCGCCGGAATGGACCGAGGCCCTGGCGCACCTGCAGGACCGGGTGGCGCCGTTCGACGGCGCCCAGGCCCGGCGGCTGGTGGCGGCCAGCCTGCCGCGTCCGCTGGACGAGGTCTTCGAGCATTTCGACGACACGCCGCTGGCCTCCGCCTCGGTGGCCCAGGTGCACCCCGCCACCTTGCTCGACGGCGGCCAGGTGGTGGTCAAGGTGCTGCGCCCTGGCGTCGAGCAGCGCGTGGAGCGCGACCTCAAGGTGATGGGCTTCGGCGCCCGGCTGCTGGAAGCGCTGTGGGCGGACTCGCGCTACTTCCACCCGCGCAAGGTGGTGCACGACTATCAGACCGTGATCCGCGCCGAGCTGGACCTGGGGCGCGAAGCAAGCAACAGCGAGGCCATGCGCCGGCACTTCCTGTTCAGCCCGCTGCTGTACATCCCCGCCGTGCATCTGGCGCTGTCGTCGCGCCGGGTGATGGTGTCCGACCGCATTCACGGCATCCCGGTCAACGACATCGAAGCGATCCGCGCCGCCGGCATCGACCCGCGCGTGCTCGCCGAACGCGGCGTGGAGATCTTCTTCGCCCAGGTGTTCCGGCATAACTTCTTCCACGCCGACATGCACCCGGGCAACATCTTCGTTAATCCGGAGCACCCGGAGTCACCACAATACATGGCGGTGGACTGCGCCATCGCCGGGCGCCTCTCCAAGCAGGACCTGAACGTGCTGGGCCGCATGGTGCTGGCGGTGATGCGCGAGGATTACCCGGGCCTGGTGGACCAGGTGATCCGCGCCGGCTGGGCACGCGGGCCGGTGGACCGCCACCGCTTTGAGCAGGCGGTCACCGAGATCATCGCGCCGGTGCGCGGCGCCGACCTGGAGAGCATGGAGTTCGCGCCGCTGGTGCTGCGCCTGTTCGACCTGGCCCGGGACTACCACATCGAAGCGCCGGTGCAGTACATCCTGCTGATGAAGACCCTGGTGCACATCGAAGGCCTGGGGCGCAGCATCTACCCGCGGCTGGACATCTGGACCGTGGGCCGGCCGCTGCTGGAAGCCTGGATGATGGAGGAGTACGGCCCCGCCGCCACCGCCAACAAGCTGCGCAACCGGCTGCCGGAGTGGGCGGCGCAGCTGCCGGACATGCCGGAGCTGCTGCGCGACGGCCTGGAGAGCCTGCGCCACCAGCCCCAGCAGCAGCGGGAAATGGCGCACTACTTTGAAACCGGCCTGCGCCGCCACCGGCACAAGATGCTGGGCGGCCTGGGCGGTCTGGGCCTGGCCGCGCTGGCGGCGGTGGACGCCCTGCACGGCGCCGGCCAGTGGGCCTGGCCGATGGCCGCCGGCGCCCTGGTGCTGCTGGCCTGGGCCTGCCGGCGCTAGTCATGTCCACGTTAGGGTCTGGCGCCGGCCGGTGCTAAACTGGCGCTGTATTTGGAGACACCATGTCCGATATCCTCAACCAGCTTCACCAGGTCCTGGAACAGCGCAAAGGCGCCGCGCCGGATTCGTCCTATGTGGCCAGCCTGTACGATAAGGGCCTGAACAAGATTCTCGAGAAGGTCGGCGAGGAAGCGGTGGAAACCCTGCTCGCCGCCCGCGACACCGACGCCGGCGGAGACCCCAAGGCGCTGATCAACGAAACCGCCGACCTGTGGTTTCATTCGCTGATCATGCTGGCCCATCTGGGGCTCGGTCCGGACCAGGTCCTGGCAGAGCTGGAGCAACGCTTCGGCCTGTCCGGCCATGACGAAAAAGCCGCTCGTAGCGAGCGAGGAGACTAACCATGTTTTCCGGTATCAGTATCTGGCAACTGCTCATTATCCTGGCCATCGTGGTGCTGCTGTTCGGCACCAAGAAACTGCGCAACATCGGTAACGATCTGGGCGGCGCGGTCAAAGGCTTCAAGGACTCGGTCAAGGACGGCGAGGACGAGCAGAACAGCAAGCGCCTGGCCGACGACGACAGCGACACGCACACCAGCAAGCAGGAAAAACACAAGGACCAGGTCTGATACGCCACGGAGCGACGGCCCATGTTTGATATCGGCTTTTCCGAACTGGCGTTGATTTCCATCATCGGTCTGGTGGTGCTGGGCCCGGAGCGTCTGCCCAAGGCGGCGCGCACGGTGGGCTATTGGGTCGGCCGGGCGCGCTCCACCTTCAACCATCTGCGCAATGAGCTGGAGCGCGAAGCGCTCAACCAGGACATGCGCGAACGGATGGAAAAGCAGATGCGCGAAATGGGCCTGGACGAAGACAGCATCCGCGAGGCCCGCGACAGCCTGCTGTCGCCGGACGAAGTGGCCCGCGCCCGGCGCCGGCCGGAGACCCTCGACCAGCCCGACAATCAGGACAACGGCCAGACGCCGGAGGCCGAGAAGAAACCGAATGAGTGAAGAGCGCCGCGACGACCAACGCCCCGATGACACCCCGCAAACCCTGGTCAGCCATCTGCTCGAACTGCGCAACCGCCTGCTGAAAACCCTGGTGGTGGTGTTGGTGATCTTCCTGGGGCTGTTCTACTTTTCCCGCGACCTCTACACCCTGGTGGCACGCCCGCTGATGGACGCCATGCCGGCGGGCACCAACATGATCGCCACCGGCGTGGCATCGCCCTTCCTGGCGCCGTTCAAGCTGACGCTCTACCTGAGCATCTTCGTGGCGATGCCTTTCATTCTCCACCAGGCCTGGGCGTTCGTGGCGCCGGGCCTGTACCGCCACGAGAAAAAGCTGGCGGTGCCGCTGCTGGCCAGCAGCGTGCTGCTGTTCTACGGCGGCGCCGCCTTCGCCTACTTCGTGGTGTTCCCGCTGATGTTCCAGTTCTTCACCACCATTGCCCCGGAAGGGGTGGCGGTGACCACCGACATCAGCAGTTATCTGGATTTCGTGCTGGCGCTGTTTCTGGCCTTCGGCGTCGCCTTCGAGCTGCCCATCGCCATCGTGCTGATGGTGGCCACCGGCATCACCACCGTGGAAAAGCTGGCCGCGTCACGGGCCTACGTGGTGGTGGCCTGCTTCGTGATCGGCATGATGCTGACGCCACCGGACATCATCAGCCAGACCCTGCTGGCGGTGCCCATGTGGCTGCTGTTCGAGATCGGCCTGGTGTTCGGGCGCATGGTGCGCCGCCAGCAACTGGACCGCGAACAGGAAGACCCTCAGAACCGGTAGCCCGACGCCGGCGTGGCCCGGGCCTCGACGCCGGACTCCGACACCGGGGCCGGCGCCCGATCCGGCTCGGCCGGGGTGGAAGCCGGCGCCTCCGCCGGCGCCGGGGGACGCGCCGCGCATTCGTTATCCTGCATGAACGCCACCAGACGATCACGCACCGCCGGATCGCGAACGCTCTGGGTATGCCCGCCCTTCAGGGGTTGAAACGTCTTGGGGGGCCGAGCCGCCGCATAGAGCCGACGGCCCTGCTGGTAAGGCACCACCGGATCCTCCTTGCTGTGCAGGATCAACAGGGGCCGGGGCGCCAGGTCCGCCACGTGGCGCTCGGGATCGTTGGCGCGCGCCGGCAAGGTGGGCAGCACCATCCAGCGCAGCGGCCAGAGCAGCCAGCTGCGCGCCATCACGTCCGAGGCCACGTCCCGGTAGCTGGCGAACGGCGCCTCCAGCATCACGCAATCGACAAAGCCGTCGTTACGCTCGCGGGCCAGCACCCCGGTGGCCATGGCGCCGCCCAGGCTTTGCCCGAACAGCACCAGCGGGGCGCCCTCCAGGCGGCGCGATTGCGCCAGCCAGTCCAGGCCCAGCTGAATATCGGCCTGGGCGCCCTCCAGATCCGGATCCCCCTCGGACAAGCCGTAACCCCGGTAGTCGAGCAGGAAGACGTTATATCCCCGCTCCGGCAACCAGTGCACGTTCATCAGATGGGTGCTGATGTTCTGGGCATTGCCGTGCAGGAAATAAACCGTCCCGCGGGCGGTGCCCCGGGCGGGCAGCCACCAGCCGTGGATACGCAGGCCGTCGGGGTGTATCAGCACCACGTCTTCATAGTCGAGCCCCTGGCGGGCCGGGTTCTGGACCCAGGGCTCCATGGGGTAGAAGAACAGGCTGCTGCAACCCTGGAGAAGCAAGGCCAGACAAACGGCCGGAATCAGTCGAAATACCATCGCCACTGTACTTTGAATTCGGTTTCGCCGTCGCCGCGCCAACCCTCGCGCTCCAGTGAGGCGCGCAGGCCGTGCTCACGGGCCAGGGCATACTGTACCGCCAAGGTGGAACGGTGGCGGTACACGTCATTACTGAAATAGTGGCCGGCACTGCTCACCTGCCACTGCCAGCGACCGGCATGATACAGCATCCCGGCTTCGGCGCCGCCGCCGGGCGTGATCAGGGGGCCGAAATCACTGTTGTTCTCCGCCCGAACGCTGGCCAGCAGATAGGGCTGCCAGGGTCCGCTGCGCCAGCTGCCGCCGGCGCCGCCCTGCACATAACGGGTCAGCCGCCGCCGTCCGGCCCAGGCCCTCTCCAGGCCGCCCTCCACATACCAGCTCAGCGGTTTGGAGAAGCGGCCACGCGGCGACAGCGAGCGAATGCTCACCAGGTCCAGCTCTTCAAGCCGGGCGGCGCCGGATTCGGTGCTGCGCAGGGTGATGCCCAGCCCCTGGATCTGGGCGCCGTCCAGAAAGCCGCGGCGGTTGTCCAAAAGGTCGTGGTAGGTAAGCCGGTAGCTGACTTCACCGAAGTCGTCACTGCCCCGCTGGCCACCGGACGCCGCCAGCATCTGCGACCCGTGGCCGGATTCCGGCGGCGCTTTATCCGGCAGCTCCGGGTCCTCCACCGAGGGCAGCCGGTTGACCAGCGTCAGCAACGCGAAGGAACGGCCGGCGATGTCCTCGGTGCGTGCCGCCTTGCGGTTAACGAAGCGCACGTAGCTGTAGGCGGTACGCGCCATCATCGCCTGCCGCCGGGGCGGCCGCGACTGAAAGGCGTCACTCTCCGCCACCGCCGGGTCCGCCGCCAGGCGCCGGGCCAGCGCCTGCTCCTGGTCGTCGAGCCGGTCACGCAAAGCGGCCAGCTCCACTTCCTTGGAGGGCCGGTAGTGGCGCTCCGTCACCAGGCCGCGCTGATCCAGCGCGCGCACCGTATTCACCGGCAGCTCGGCGAAACGCAGCTCATCCAGCAGCCCGCTTTGCGGACGCGCCACCTGAATCAGCTCGAGCAGGCGGAAAGAGCAGTTCTCGTCGAAGAAGTAGTAGTCGAAGTTAATATCCTTCAGCTCCCAGAGGTGGTCGATCATCCAATCGATCTGGCTCTGGTCCAGCTTCAGGGTGTACTCCCAGATATCCCGGCTCTCCATGTTCGAGTACTGCTGGATCTTCTGAACATAGGGCACCAGGTTGAAGCGGCCCGGATAGCCGCCCGCCAGCCCCCGGTAAATATAGAACAGCGAGTTATCCTGCTCGGTGGTCACGGCGCCGAAGTTGATCGCCCAGGACAGCCACACGGCGCCGTCGTCATCGCCCTGGTCCAGCCGCAGCAGGGTGTGACCGAACATGGAGGACGGGCTGTTCAAATAGGAGGCGGGGAAAACCAGCACCGCGCGCTTGGCGTGCACCGAGCGACGCCACTCCTGATACTCCGCGCAATGGGCGAACGGCTCCGCTTCCCGCCAACCGAGTGCTTCGGCGACGAAACGATAGCGGGCGGGAAAGCGGCAACGGGCCGGGGAGGCTTCCTGCTTCAGCGCCTCCACCGTGGACGCCAGCTCCGAGACCGGATTAGCGGCGCCGTCGGCGGCCAGGAAAAAGTCCGCGTCATCCACATAGCTGCGCTGGCGGTCGCGCAGGGTGGCGCCGGGGTTGATATGCAAAAGCGCCTGCCAGCGTGGCTGTTGTGCAAGCTGTTCCAGGTCCCGGGCCTGGGCGACGGTTGTGCAAAACAATACCAGGACGCACAGCAAGGCGGCACGCATGCGAATTCCATCTTCAGGTGGGGACTTAAAACCCGCCTCCGGACGGAGGCGGGCTCATGGGGCAGTTTTTATACGTACTTAGCCAGTTTTTGATCGTTCTGCATGACGGCGGTGATCTGCTGCATCACTTCACCGGCACTGACGTCCTGACGGGGAAAGATGGACGCGAAGTTTTCGTGCATCACGCTGTTGAAATAAGCGCGGTCGTCACCGGAAACGCCGATGGAAACGGACAGCGCAGTCAGGGCTTCGCCCTCGCCGGTGGCCATGTCCTGAGCCACTTCTTCCAGCACGCCGTTCATGCTGAGCAGGCTTTCGCCGCTGTAGGTCAGCGCACCGTTGGTGTCACAACCGTTGGTGCCACTGGTCATACCGAAGGTGGCGTTACCGGAGGTGCCGTTAACGATGGTAGCCAGCAGGTGTACCGGCATGCCGGACTTGCCTTCAAAAATCAGGTTACCCCAACCACAGCCGGGACCACCCGGAGCGACGGCTTGAGCGGAAACGGAAGCGCCCAGCAGCGCTGCTGCCAACAATACTTTTTTCATAAATATCTCCATTTATTTACGCTTTCTGGTTGCGCCCCCATGCGGTTTCCCCCGGGAGCTTAAAATTCATCATAAAGCAGGGTCACGTCTTTGCAACATAAGGGGACAGCAACGGCGTCACAGATTGATAAGGAAGGTTACCGGCCCGTCGTTGACCAGGCTCACCTGCATATCGGCGCCGAATTCCCCCTCGGCGACCGGCAGCCCCGAATCACGCAGGCCGGCGGCCAGCGCATCGCACAGGCGCCGAGCCTCCTGAGGCTCCGCGGCCCGGGAAAAACTGGGCCGCAGGCCTTTCCCGGTGTCCGCCGCCAGGGTGAACTGCGACACCAGCAGCACCGAGCCGCCGACATCGCCCACGCTGCGGTTCATCCTGCCCTGCTCATCGGCGAACATCCGGTAGCCGGCGATCCGGCCGGCCATCCGTTCCACGGTGGCGTCGTCATCGCCACGCTCCATGCCCACGAACGCCAGAAGCCCGGAATCGATCGCGCCGACCACCCGGCCGGAAACCCGCACTTCCGCCGACGTTACCCGCTGCAATAAAACTCTCACCCGGCCTCCTTAATTTGCACGCCTTGAACCCGATCGCCGGGCCATCATTGCCCGTCCGTTATGGGCGCACCATAATCGGTTCTGGTTCCCACTGCTATTGAGGCCTATGCCGCACCGACCGCTGTTTCTCATCGCCCTGCTCGTGTCACTCTCCGGCTGCCAGTTATGGGCGCCGCCCGACGAAGGCAGCCGCCTTCCGGCGCCGCCGTTCGGCGAGTACCGGGAGATTCAGCGGGGCCTGGAAATGCGCGTCGGCGACGACATCCATGCCGCCCGGGCCCGCTTCAGCCTGACGCCGGACAGCACCCATATCGTGATCACCAATGAGCGTGACGAACTGATGGTGGAAATGCGCTACCAGCAGAAGCGCCTGCAGGTTCGCCGCACCCCGCGGCTGCCGCCGGCGATATCCGCCGACGATCTGATCGCCGATCTGCAGCTGGCGCTGTGGCCGCTGGAACGGCTGCGCGCCGGGCTCACGCCGGGCTGGACCCTGGCCGCCGACGACGAGGGGCGGATACTGCGGTTCAACGGCACCACCGAGGCCCAGGTGGACTACCAGAGCGACGAGCCGTCCAGCCGGCCGCTGCCGGTGTATAACGCCCGCCACGATTACCTGCTGATTCTCAGCCCCGCCGACCCAGGCGCCTGACCGCCGCCACCAGCGCCTCGGCGATGGCCGGCTCGGCGCTGCTGTGCCCCGCCGCCGGCACCCAGTTGAGCCGGCTGTCAGGCAGCGCCTGGTGCAGCAGCCAGGCCTGCTCCG
>NZ_CAXPXK010000058.1:0-22033 GCF_964221125.1 Alloalcanivorax sp. | reverse complement strand
GCGGGAAACAAGCGTGCAAGCGTTCCGCCGGCCTGGCTCCCACAATGCGGGGGCGAGTTAGCGGAACGCTATCTTTTGCATATTCGGGTTGTGAGCAAGCCCCGGGTTTTCCCGGGGCTTTTTAATGGGCGGGTGGCAGGGCGCGGGCAAGAAAAGCGGCCCCGGCGTCCTCGGCGGCGCCGCCGAACAGAAACGCCGCCACATGCCCCTTGCCGCGCAACAGCAGCAGCTCGTTGTCGACGCCGTTGGCGTTGAGCGCGCTGCGGTAGTCCTCCGCGTGATCCACCGGCACCACCGAATCCAGGGTGCCGTGGTAGAGCAGATGCGGCGGCGTGTCGGCGCCCACATGGGTGACCGGCGAGGCGGCCGCGTAGGTGGCGGCGTTGCTCTCCTGCGGGCCGCCCAGGAACTGCGGTACCAGGGTGCCGCCCTCGAACTTGCGCAGATCCGTGGGTGTACCGCCGGCCACCACCGCCCGCGGCCGGGTGACCGGGCCGCCGTAGGGCGTGTTCAGCGGGCTGTCCGTATCCGCCGCCACGGTGGCCAGCAGCGTCACCAGGTGGGCGCCGGACGAATAGCCCCAGGCGCCCACCCGGGACCGGTCGATGCCGTAATCGTCCGCGTGCACATGCAGCCAGCGCATCGCCATCTGCAGGTCGTGGAGCTGCGCCGGGAAGGTGTACTCCGGGGCGAAGCGGTACTCGATGTTCACCGCCACGAAGCCCTGCTCGGCCAGTTGCCTGGCAAGCCCCGCCGTGTCCTCCGGCGAGCGCCGTTCCCAGCCGCCGCCATGCACCACCAGCACCGTCGGATACCGGCCGGGCGGCTCCGGGCGGTAGATGTCCGCATGCAGCGTTTGCGGCCAGTCGTCGGGGGTGTAAACCCGATCCTCGATCACCGTGACGTCGAAATCGGGCAGCGCCGGCGGCTCGCCCTCCGGCGCGCCCAGATGGCGCACACAGCCGGTGACCGCCAGCGTGCAAAGAAACAGCAGGGCTAATCTCATTAAAGGCTCCGCGGATAATTAAGAAACGCTACGCTAAACACGAATCAATCAACGGCGGGTGAGGGCGGCAGGTCTTGTGGGCTTGTGGGAGCTTGCCTTGCAAGCGAAAGGCCGGCAAAGCCGGCCGGCAGGATTCCAGAGGCGCTGATGGTACTGCCGTTAGAAAGGCCTCTGGGATCCTGCCGGGAGCTTCGCTCCCTTTCGCGGGCAGGGCCCGCTCCTACAACCGGGTCAATCGGCGGTGAAGGCGGGGTCGTCGACGATCATGCCGATGCTGAGCGCGCCCGGGCCGATGTTCACCGCCCCGGTGAGGCCCATGCTGCTGGTCAGCAGCTCCACCTTGTGGCGCTTGGCGGCCTCGGCCAGGCGGTCGAAGCCGGGCATCTGGCGGATGCGGCTTTCGTCGCCGGCGTAGCTCACGCACACCACCGGCGCCATCAGGCCGCGCTCGATGCAGCGGGCGCCGTGCCGGAACATGGCCTCCACGCCGGCGTCGAAGCCGCGCATCTTGGCCACCGGGAAGGTTTCGTCCTGGCGGGCGCAGAGCACCGGTTTGATGTCCAGGGCATTGCCGAGAATCGCGCCGGCCCAGCTGACGCTCTTGTCGCCGCGTTTCTTGGCGCGCTTGTGCAGGTAGTAGATGTCCGGCACCACCGCGTAGCCGGTGGCCTTGGAGGCCAGCACTTCCACGCTCTGCCGGATTTCGGTGATCTTCATGCCGCTTTTGATCAGCCGCATGGTCTCCGCCGCCAGGGCGCCCTGGCCGGCAAACAGGGTCTGGCTGTCGGTGACGCGCAGGGCGAAGGGGCCTTCCACACCGGCCTGCTTCCGGATCGGCTTGTACTCACGCAGGATCGCGTGGGAGGCCTCGGTGGCGTTGGTGAAAATCGGGCTGCGGCTTTTCGGCACCGTCTGCACCAGGGCGTAGTCGAAATCCACCACCACCTTATCCAGGAACAGCGCCTTGATCTGCTCCATGGTGAACGGGATCGATTCCGCGCCATGGGCTTTCTCGGACGCCTCGGTGGCGTAAAACTGACGGGTGCGTTCCGGATCCCGTTCATCAACGATGATCTGATCCCCGAGCCGGATGGAAACCGGGAGGATCAGAATGCCGTGTTCATCGATAAAGGATTTGGGAAGATCGCAGCCGGAATCAACGACCAGACCGATTCTCATAATTATTTGCCCCTATCTTTAAACGCAGTCTAGCGTAAAAAGTGTGACCTGCAACACTCCTTGATCCAGACCTTCGGCTTAAAGCTTGACGCTTAAAGCCCCAGGTTATCCAGCACGCGCAGAATCGGGCCGGACTGGTTCATGGTGTAGAAATGCAGGCCCGGGGCGCCCATCGCCAGCAGACGCTCGCAGAGACGGGTCACCACTTCCTCGCCGAACGCTTTCACCGCCTGCTCGTCGTCGCGGATGTCGTCCAGGCGGCTGCGCAGCCAGCGCGGGATATCGGCGCCGCAGTTATCGGAAAAGCGGAACAGATTGGCCACGTTGAGAATCGGCATCACGCCCGGGTAGACCGGCGCATCGCAACCGCGCCGGCGCAGCTCGTCCATGTAGTAACCGTAGGCGTCGGCGTTGTAGAAGTACTGGGTAATGCCGCTGTCGGCCCCGGCGCTGATTTTGCGCTGAAAGTGCGCGATATCGTCGTCGAAGCTGCGTGACTGCGGGTGATTCTCCGGGTAGGCGGCCACTTCCAGATGGAAATGATCGCCGGTTTCCTGGCGGATCAGGGCGACCAGATCATCGGCGTACTTCACTTCGCTCTGCGCGTAGCCCATGCCGGAGGGCAGGTCGCCGCGCAGCGCCACGATGCGGCGCACGCCGCTTTCCTTGTAGCCGTTGACCAGCTCCATGATCTCGTCACGGCTCTGGCCGATGCAGCTCAGGTGCGGCGCGGTGTCGGCGTGCTGCTCGCGCAGCAGGTCGACCATCTGCCGGGTGTTGTCCCGGGTGGAACCGCCGGCGCCGAAGGTGCAGGAAAAGAATTCCGGCTTCTTGGCCAGCAGGTTTTTCTGGGTGTTCAGAAGTTTTTCCCGCCCTTTTTCCGTCTTGGGCGGGAAAAACTCAAAGCTGATGCGTTTGGACATGATTCAAAAACGCCTTAGTACTTGTAGTGGTCCGGCTTGAAGGGGCCGTTGACGTCCACGCCGATATAGCCGGCCTGCTTGTCGGTGAGTTGGGTGACCACACCGCCGAAGCCCTGCACCATGTAGCGGGCCACTTCCTCGTCCAGGTGCTTGGGCAGCACCTCCACCTTGAGCATCTTTTCTTTCACCGTGTCGGAGTGACCGGCGTAGCCCTGGTCGAACAGGTACATCTGCGCCAGCACCTGGTTGGCGAAGGAGCCGTCCATGATGCGGCTGGGGTGGCCGGTGGCGTTGCCCAGGTTGACCAGGCGGCCTTCGGAGAGCAGCAGCAGGAAGTCCTGGTTTTTCTTGTCGCGCCAGACTTTGTGCACCTGGGGCTTCACTTCTTCCCATTCCCAGGTCTTGCGCATGAAGGCGGTGTCCACTTCGTTGTCGAAGTGGCCGATGTTGCAGACCACCGCGCCTTTCTTCAGCGCCTTGAGCATGTTGGCGTCGCACACGTCGTAGTTGCCGGTGGTGGTGACCAGCATATCGGTGGTGCCCAGCAGCTCTTTGTTGATGGAGGCTTCGGTGCCGTCGTTGACGCCGTCTTTGTAGGCGCTGACCACTTCAAAGCCGTCCATGCAGGCCTGCATGGCGCAGATCGGATCGATCTCGGTGATCTTCACGATCATGCCTTCCTGGCGCAGGGACTGGGCCGAGCCCTTGCCCACGTCGCCGTAGCCCACCACCAGCGCTTTCTTGCCGGACAGCAGATGGTCGGTGGCGCGCTTGATGGCGTCGTTGAGCGAGTGACGGCAACCGTACTTGTTGTCGTTCTTGCTCTTGGTGACCGAGTCGTTCACGTTCACCGCCGGCACTTTCAAGGTGCCCTGCTTGAGCATCTCGTAGAGGCGGTGCACGCCGGTGGTGGTCTCTTCGGTGATGCCGTGGATCTTGTCCAGCATCTGCGGGTAGGTCTCGTGGATGTAGCCGGTCAGGTCGCCGCCGTCATCCAGGATCATGTTGGCGTCCCAAAGGTTGCCTTCGCCGTCGCGACAGGTCTGCTCGATGCACCACATGTACTCTTCCTCGGTCTCGCCTTTCCAGGCGAATACCGGTACGCCGGCGGCGGCCATGGCGGCGGCGGCGTGGTCCTGGGTGGAGAAGATGTTGCATGAGGACCAGCGCACTTCCGCGCCCAGTGCTTTCAGCGTTTCGATCAGCACCGCGGTCTGAATCGTCATGTGGATGCAGCCGATGATGCGCGCGCCCTTAAGCGGCTGCTCGGCGCGGTATTTTTCCCGAATCGCCATCAGGGCCGGCATTTCGGTTTCGGCGATGTCGATCTCCGCGCGGCCGTACTTGGCCAGGGAAATATCAGCGACTTTGTAGTCCTGCAGCGTTTCCGCTTTTGCGTTCATGGGTCTCTCCATTCGTGGTTAGCGAATGGGCGCCGTTATCGTGTCTCACCCTGCCCCGAGCCTCGCGGTTGTCCGCTGCAGCGCCCCTCGGGGGTGTGGTGGTATGCGTTTAAAGCGCCGCTTTCAGAGCGTCCGCTTTGTCGGTTTTTTCCCAGCTGAAGCCTTCGCGGCCGAAGTGGCCGTAGCTGGCGGTGGGCCGGTAGATCGGCCGGCGCAGATCGAGCATCTCGATGATGCCGCGCGGGCGCAGGTCGAAGTGCTCGCGCACCAGCGCGGCGATGCGGTTGTCGTCCAGCTTGCCGGTGCCGAAGGTGTTCACCGAGATGGAGGTCGGCTCGGCCACGCCGATGGCGTAGCTGATCTGAATCTCGCACTTGTCGGCCAGGCCGGCGGCGACGATGTTCTTGGCCACGTAACGGCCGGCGTAGGCGGCGGAACGGTCCACCTTGGACGGGTCCTTGCCGGAGAACGCGCCGCCGCCGTGGCGGGCCATGCCGCCGTAGGTGTCGACGATGATCTTGCGCCCGGTCAGGCCGCAGTCGCCCATCGGCCCGCCGATCACGAAGTTGCCGGTGGGGTTGATGTGGTACTGGGTGTCGCCGTGCAGCCATTCGGACGGCAGCACCGGCCTAACGATCTCTTCCATCACCGCTTCACGCAGATCCGCCAGCTTGATGTCCGGGGAGTGCTGAGTGGACAGCACCACCGCGTCCACCGCCACCGGCTTGCCGTTCTCGTAGCGCAGGGTCACCTGGCTCTTGGCGTCCGGGCGCAGCCAGCCGAGCTGGCCGTTCTTGC
This sequence comes from Alloalcanivorax sp., assembly GCF_964221125.1. Classification (NCBI taxonomy): domain Bacteria; kingdom Pseudomonadati; phylum Pseudomonadota; class Gammaproteobacteria; order Oceanospirillales; family Alcanivoracaceae; genus Alloalcanivorax; species Alloalcanivorax sp. The sequence goes on along the minus strand of NZ_CAXPXK010000058.1, from coordinate 16,724 downwards.
GCAGTTCCGCCTGGCGCTCCACCAGCCGGTGGGAGAAGTAGATCGGCGCCGGCATCAGAGTGTCGGTTTCGTTGGTGGCGTAGCCGAACATCAGGCCCTGGTCGCCGGCGCCCTGTTCCTTGTCCTCGCCTTCGTCGACGCCCACGGCGATGTCCGCGGACTGCTTGCCGATGCCGTTGAGCACCGCGCAGGTGGCGCCGTCGAAGCCCACGTCGGAGCTGTCGTAGCCGATGTCCAGAATCACCTGGCGGACGATGTCTTCCAGTTCCACATAGGTGCTGGTGCGCACTTCGCCGGCAACGATGGCCATACCGGTCTTGACCATGGTCTCCACCGCCACGCGGGCGTGGGGGTCGTCGGCGATGATGGCGTCGAGGACCGCGTCCGAGATCTGGTCGGCCATTTTATCCGGATGGCCTTCGGAGACCGACTCGGAGGTAAAGATGCTGTATTCACTCATTACCGGATTGCTCCCTTTTTGATGGATGCGCGGTGACGCGCTGAAAGCTGCGCACCTGCACCTGAAAACCGTTACGCATGGCGAGAAACAGACTCTCGCGCAGTACCAGGCCGGCTCGGCCGGCCCAACTCACCAGATCGGCTTCTTCGAAACCGAGCCAGAAATCCCCGCAGGCGTCCACCGCCCAACGCTGGTTGTGGCGGCACAGATCGGTGATCACCAACACGCCGCCGTCGTTCAATTGCCGGGCCGCTGCCTCCAGGGCAGCGGAGGGCGAGGGCAGGTGGTGCAGCACCATATTGACCACCACCGCGTCGACCTTGGGTAAAAGGGCGCCGTGTTCCGGCCATTCCCCCAACACCAGCTCCACATTGTCCAGCCCCTGGCCGGCCACCCGTTCCCGGGCCCGGGCCAGCATCACCTCGGCGTTATCCAGCGCCAGCACCCGCTCGAAGCGGCTCGCCAGCGGCGCCAGGAAGCGCCCCTCGCCGGGGCCGATCTCCAGCGCGATGCCCCGCCGTTCCCCGGGCTCCCGACTGTTCGCGGCCCGGCCGAGCGCGGCCCGATCCAGCAACTCACAGGCCTGCTCCGCGTACTGGTCGTGTTCGGCGATCAGATCCTGATGCCGGGCCAGGTCGTCCGCGTGCCGGGCAAAAAACGCCCGGCTCTGGGCGGCGCGCTGCGCCTGCACGCCGGCCAGCCGTTGCCGCGTCAGCGGGTCCGCCGGCGTGGCGTCGAGCCGCTCGAACAGGGCGCTCTGCAGCGGCCCGGTGGCGGCGTCCGACGGCGGCAGACGGCGCCGGTAGAAAATCGAGTTGCCCTCGCGGCGGCGCTCCACCAGGCCGCCCTGGGCCAGCACCTTTAAATGGTGGCTCATGCCCGACTGCTTGATCGCCATGATTTCGCACAGCTCCAGCACCCCGAAGCTGTTCTGGCCCAGCACCTGCAGAACCTCCAGGCGCAGCGGATCGCCGGCCGCCTTCAGAAAGGCCGCCAGGCCGTCCAGATCCTGTTCCTGCGGTGCCGGGTGTAAAGACATGGAGGCGAGTGTAGCGAACGTTCTGGGCTGCATCAAAGTTTATTGATATAGATGGCGGGGCTACAAGCTTCAAGCCGCAAGCTACAAGCCTCGGCCTGCTTGCGGCTTGAAGCTTGAAGCTTGTAGCGGGGCAAACCCCGGAGCGCATCGCGCTCTGGGGTTTGCCCCCATCCCGGGCTTGGGCGACAATAGCGCCCCTTTTCATACCTCTGGTCAAAAATCGTTCAGGAGCCGTGCATGTCGTCAGCCCCAGCTGCCCGTGATCTCGCCAATGCTATCCGTGCCCTGAGCATGGATGCGGTACAGAAAGCCAAGTCTGGTCACCCGGGCGCCCCCATGGGCATGGCGGATATCGCCGAAGTGCTGTGGCGCGGCTTCTTGAAGCACAACCCGGCCAACCCGCACTGGGTCGACCGGGACCGGTTCGTGCTCTCCAACGGCCACGGCTCCATGCTGCTCTACAGCCTGCTGCACCTGACCGGCTACGGCGTCAGCCTGGACGACCTGAAAAACTTCCGGCAGCTCGGCAGCCCCACCGCCGGCCACCCGGAATTCGGCGACGCGCCCGGCATCGAGACCACCACCGGCCCGCTGGGCCAGGGTTTCGCCAACGCCGTGGGCATGGCCCTGGCGGAAAAGATGATGGCCGCCCAGTTCAACCGCGACGGCCACGCCATCGTCGACCACAACACCTACTGCTTCATGGGTGACGGCTGCATGATGGAAGGCATCTCCCACGAAGCCGCGTCCCTGGCCGGCACCCTGGGCCTGGGCAAGCTGGTGGCGTTCTACGACGACAACGGCATTTCCATCGACGGCGAGGTGGAAGGCTGGTTCACCGACGACACCGTGGAGCGTTTCCGCGCCTACGGCTGGCACGTGATCCCCAATGTGGACGGCCACAGTTCCCAGGAAGTGAAGCTGGCGATTGAGAACGCCCGCAAGAACACCGATCAGCCCACCCTGATCTGCTGCAAGACCATCATCGGTTTCGGCAGCCCCAACAAGCAGGGTAAGGAAGAGTCCCACGGCGCCGCCCTGGGCGACGACGAAGTGGCGCTCACCCGCGAGGCCCTGGGCTGGAAGCACGGTCCCTTCGAGATTCCCGACGAGATCCGCAACGCCTGGGACGCCCACGACGCCGGCGCCGAGAAAGAAGCCGCCTGGCAGAAGCGCTTCGACGCCTACCGCGCCGAATTCCCGGAGCTGGCCGATGAATTCCTGCGCCGCATGCGCGGTGAACTGCCGGCGGACTTCGACCAGCGCGCCGACGCCTTCATCGCCGAGTGCCAGCAGGCCAAGGAAAAAGTGGCCAGCCGCAAGGCCAGCCAGAACACCCTGGACGCGTTCGGCCCGGGCCTGCCGGAACTCACCGGCGGCTCCGCCGACCTGGGCGGCTCCAACAACACCGTCTGGAAAGGCTGCACTTCGATCAGCGCCGACGACTGCAGCGGCAACTACATCCATTACGGGGTGCGCGAGTTCGGCATGACTGCCGCCATGAACGGCATCTGCCTGCACGGCGGCCTGCGCCCCTACGGCGGCACCTTCCTGACCTTCATGGAGTACGCCCGCAACGCGGTGCGCATGGCGGCGCTGATGCACCAGCCCAACATCCTGGTCTACACCCACGACTCCATCGGTCTGGGCGAGGATGGCCCCACCCACCAGCCCATCGAGCAGATCGCCAACCTGCGCATGACGCCCAATCTGAGCACCTGGCGGCCCTGCGACACGGTGGAAACCGCGGTGGCCTGGAAGCACGCGGTGAAGCGCGACGACGGCCCCACCGCGCTGATCTTCTCGCGCCAGGGTCTGCCCTGCATGGACCGCGACGACGCGGTGCTGGCCAACGTGGCCAAAGGCGGCTATACCCTGCTGCAGACCGGCGACGGCCAGCCCCAGGCGATCATCATCGCCACCGGCTCGGAAGTGGAGCTGGCGGTGCAGGCCGCCGAGGCTCTGGGTGCCGCCGGCAACAACGTGCGCGTGGTGTCCATGCCCAGCGTCGACGCCTTCCTGTCGCAGAGCAGCGAATACCAGGAAGCGGTGCTGCCGGCGGCGGTGCGCGCCCGGGTGGCCGTGGAAGCGGGCATCACCGACTACTGGTACCGCTTCACCGGCCTGGACGGCAAAATCGTGGGCATGACCGGCTTCGGCGCCTCGGCGCCCGCCGGCGACCTCTACAAGCACTTCAACATTACCGCCGAGGCGGTGCAGGCCGCCGTGGAGAGTGTGATTTGAGACCCCAGAGTCCGGCGTCCGACGTTCGGTCCCTATGTTAAAGATCGCGATCAATGGCTATGGCCGCATCGGTCGCTCCTTCGTCCGCGCCCTGGCGGAGCGGGAAGCGGCGGGCAACGCCCTGCCCGTGCGGCTGGTGGCGATCAACGACCTGGGCCGGGCCGAGGACCTGCTCTACCTGACCCGCTACGACACCACCCACGGCCGGCTCAACGCGCCGGCGGAGCTGGTGGACGGCTGCCTGCGCATCGGCGATCAGGCGCCGCGTCTGTTCAGCGAGCCGGAGCCGGAACAGCTGCCCTGGGCGGAGCTGGGCGTGGACGTGGTGCTGGAGTGCTCCGGCGGCTTCCGCGCCCGCGATGACGCCGCCCGCCACCTGACCGCCGGCGCCGGCCGGGTGATCGTCGGCGCGGTGCCGTTCGATTACGCCGACCAGACCATCGTTTACGGCGTCAATCACGAGGATCTCAAGCCCGGCAGCCGGGTGCTGTCGGCGGCGTCCTGCACCACCCACTGCATCGCCCCGGTGCTGGCGGCCCTGCACCGGGAGTTCGGCGTGCGCCAGGCGTTGATGAAGGAAATACACGCCTACACCTCGGACCAGACCCTGCTCGATCATGTGCACCGGGACCCGCGCCGGGGCCGCGCCGGCGCCCAGAACATCATTCCCACCACCAGCAGCGCCATCAAGGCGGTACAGAACGTGCTGCCGGCCCTGGACGGCCGCATCACCGGCCACTCGATCCGCGTGCCGACGCTGAACGTGGCCATGGTGGAGCTCACCCTGCTGCTCGACCGGACCCCGGCGCCGGAAGCCCTGAACCCCTGGCTGCGGGCCCTGTCCCAGCAACAACCCGGGTTGATCGGCTACAACGACGAGCCGCTGGTGAGCGTGGATTTCAATCACCGGGCCGAATCCGCCATCGTTGACGCCACGCAGACGCGGGTGCAGGGCGAAATGGTGCAAGTGGTGGCCTGGTACGACAACGAATGGGGTTACGCCAACCGCCTGCTCGACTGGGTGGCGGCATTGGCCGGTGCCCAGTGACCATTAACGAGGTAGCAAGACGATGAACTTCAAACGCATGACCGACCTGGACCTGAAGGGTAAACGGGTGCTGATCCGCGAAGATCTCAACGTGCCGGTGAAAGACGGCAAGGTCACCAGCGACGCCCGCATCCGCGCCTCGTTGCCGACCATCCGCCACGCCGTGGACGCCGGCGCCCGCGTCATGTTGCTCTCGCACCTGGGCCGGCCCACCGAGGGCGAGTACGAAGAACAGTACTCGCTGAAGCCGGTGGCCGAGCACCTCGGCCAGTTGCTGGGGCAGGAGGTGCCGCTGGCGAAGGACTGGCTCGACGGCGTTGACCTGGAAGACGGCCGGGTGGTGCTGTGCGAGAACGTGCGCTTCAACAAGGGCGAGAAGAAAGACGACGAAGCGCTGTCCAAGCGCATGGCGGCCCTGTGCGACATCTATGTGATGGACGCCTTCGGCACCGCCCACCGGGCCCAGGCCTCCACCCACGGCGTGGCCCGCTTCGCGCCGGTGGCCTGTGCCGGGCCGCTGCTGGCCAACGAACTGGACGCCCTCGGCAAGGCGCTGCTGGACCCGGCCAAGCCGCTGGTGGCGATCGTCGGCGGCTCCAAGGTGTCCACCAAGCTGGAAGTGCTGGACGCCCTGGCCGATAAAGTGGATCAATTGATTGTCGGTGGCGGCATCGCCAATACGTTCCTGGCCGCCGCGGGTCACCCGGTGGGCAAGTCCCTGTGTGAAAAAGACCTGATTCCGGCGGCCCAAAAGCTGGCGGAAAAGGTACACATCCCGCTGCCGGTGGACGTGGTGGTGGCCAAGGCCTTCGCCGAGGACGCCGAAGCCACCACCAAGAAAGTCGACGACGTGGCCGAGGACGATCTGATTCTCGACGTCGGCCCGCAGACCGCCCATGTGTTCGCGGCGCTGATGAAAGAGGCCCGCACCATCATCTGGAACGGCCCGGTGGGCGTGTTCGAGTTCGACCAGTTCGGCGAGGGTACCCGCGAACTGGCCGAGGCGATCGCCGACAGCGAAGCGTTTTCCATCGCCGGCGGGGGCGATACCCTGGCGGCCGTGGACAAGTACGGCATCGCCGACGATATCAGCTATATTTCCACCGGTGGTGGCGCCTTCCTGGAGTTCGTGGAAGGCAAGACCCTGCCGGCGGTGGCGGTGCTGGAACAGCGCGCCCGGGATTAACACACCACGTACATTTCGCTCCGAAGACGAAAGGGAAGACATCATGGCACTGATCAGCATGCGTCAACTGCTGGACCACGCCGCCGAACACGGTTACGGCGTGCCGGCGTTCAACGTGAACAACCTGGAACAGATGCGCGCCATCATGGAGGCCGCCGACCAGACCAATTCACCGGTGATCGTGCAGGCCAGCGCCGGCGCCCGTAAGTACGCCGGCGCGCCCTTCCTGCGTCACCTTATTCTGGCCGCCACGGAAGAGTTTCCTCACATCCCGCTGGTAATGCACCAGGACCACGGCACCAGCCCCTCGGTGTGCCAGCGCTCGATTCAGCTGGGCTTCTCCTCGGTGATGATGGACGGCTCCCTGGGCGAGGACGGCAAGACCCCCACCGAGTATGAGTACAACGTGGACGTGACCCGCCGCACCGTGGACATGGCGCATGCCTGCGGCGTGTCCGTGGAAGGCGAGCTGGGCTGCCTGGGCTCGCTGGAATCCGGCCAGGCCGGTGAAGAAGACGGCATCGGCGCCTCCGGCACCCTGACCCACGACCAGATGCTTACCGACCCGGAAGAAGCGGCGGACTTCGTCAAGCGCACCAAGGTGGACGCCCTGGCCATCGCCATCGGCACCAGCCACGGCGCCTACAAGTTCACCCGTCCGCCCACCGGCGACATCCTCGCCATCGAGCAGATCAAGGCGATCCACGCGCGCATCCCGGACACCCACCTGGTGATGCACGGCTCCTCCTCGGTGCCCCAGGAGTGGCTGCAGATCATCAACGAGTACGGCGGCGAGATTCCGGAGACCTACGGCGTGCCCGTGGAAGAAATCCAGGAAGGCATCAAGCACGGCGTGCGCAAGGTGAACGTGGACACCGACCTGCGGCTGGCGTCCACCGGTGCGGTGCGTCGTTTCCTGGCCCACAACAAGGCCGAGTTCGACCCGCGCAAATTCCTCAAGGAAACCGTATCGGCCATGCGCGATATCTGCATCGCCCGCTACGAAGCCTTCGGCACCGCCGGCAACGCGGACAAGATCAAGCCGATCAGCCTGGAATCCATGTACCAGCGCTACGAAGCCGGCGAAATGGACCCGCGCATCAAGTAACCCGCCGGCACCGCGGCCTCACGGCTTGGCGTAGGGCAACCGCGCCAGCCGCGTGGCGCGGTGATACCCGTCCAGGCCGCTCACCGCCACGGTGCCCGCGGCCTCGATGTCCAGGTAGCCGTCCTCGCCCACCCAGGCGTCCTCCGCCACCAGAATCTGCTCGATACGGCCGATCACCAGCACCGTGTCGTTAACCTTGAGCGTCTGGCTGTCTTCCAGCCGCAACCCCAGCTTAATCCGCGACTCGCCCACGAAGGGCGCGGCGAAGCCGTGCCGGTATTCCGACGTCAGGCCCACCGCGTCGAACTCCGACACCGTCCGCGGGTAGCGCGCGCTGGTCTGGTGGGCGGCGGCGTGGATGCCTTCATGCACCTGGTTCAGCGTGTAGACGCCGGTCTCCAGCAGGTACTCCAGGCTGTGCCGGTCCACGGAATGGGGCCGCAGAATCATGCCGGCCAGCGCCGGATCGGCGCCCAGATGGAAGACGGAACTGATCATCGCCAGGTTTTCCTGGCCGCCGGCGGACCGGGTGCCGAGCAGATTGGCGCTCTTGAACCCGGAGAGGCTGTTCACCAGGGCGGCGCGCCGGCGCCGGGGCCAGGCCGCCAGATCGGCTTCGGTGAGTTGCATGGGGCGCTCCGTGAAGGTCGAGGTGGGCGAGGATTATCGTCGCCGGGCGTGAGGGGGCCGTGCAGAAGGGCTCCGTTATGCTATGCTTACCCAAAGTTACATATAACAATATTTATTACTTGAATATGACGTCCCGGATGACGTCGTTTGGAAAGGTGCCGACGAGCACCGGGAGAGCACCATGACGGACAACAACCCGGCCGGCCAGCGCGGCCCGGCGGAACATGAACGCCGCGACCAGATACTGGAGCTCGCCAACGAGCTGTTCAGCGCCCACGGCTACCGCAAGACCTCGGTCACCGATATCGCCAAGGCGGTGGGGGTCTCCAGCGCCTACCTGTACCGCTTCTTCGATTCCAAGCAGGCAATCGGCGAAGCGGTGTGCGCCATGACCCTGGCCAAGATCGACGTCGCCCTCAAGGAAATCGCCGAACGGGACGACAGCGCCACCCAACGCCTGCGCGATCTGCTCGATTGCCTGCTGGCAAAGGGTCTGGAGCTGTTCCTCAAGGAACGGCGGATGCACGACATCGTGGTGGTGGCGATTGAAAACCAGTGGCACCACATGAGCGTCCACGACGACATTATCTACGAAGCGATCCGCCGCATCGTCGCCGACGGCCGCGAAAGCGGCGAGTTCGAACGCAAGACGCCGCTGGATGAGGTGACCATCGCGATCCGCAAGACCGCGGCGGTGTACGGCCACCCGGTACTGCTGGAACTCAACGACCCGGACGAGCTGAAGCGCAACCTGGCGGCGGTGACCGGCCTGATCCTGCGCAGCCTGGCGCCCTGAACGGCGGCGCCGGCGACCCGGGTCGCGGCTATCGCGGCGATAGGAAAAGGTTAACAGGTTACAAGTTGACAATATCGTAACCGGTCAACATAATGGTCCCCATCAAGCGTGGGAGACCAAGCAGACACAGGGTCCCGCCACGCATTTGGAACGACCGAATGAGTGAGGAAAGGACCATGAAAAACGTAGTCATCGCATCCGCCATCGCCGCCGCCCTGAGCCTGACCGCCGCTCCGGCTTTCGCCCAGAGCCTCAGTGAGCGCCAGAACATGGACAGCTTCGAGAACATCAACGCCGCCTACCAGCAGGCGGTGGAGCAGGGTCGCCAGGCCCGTGACAGCGGCCGCGCGCCGGTGGATTACCTGGCCGCCCGCGAGAACCTGGACCAGGCCGAATTCATCGCCGCCCAGTTCCAGGACATCCAGGACCAGCGCGCCGTGGTGAAAGCCGAAGGCAACCCCCAGGGCCGCAACCAGGACTACCTGGAGCAGCGTAAGAACCTGGACAGCCTGGAAAACATCAACCGCGAGCTCAACCAGAGCTAAGCCAAACCGAACATCTGCCTTGAGCCGGCCCCGGTACCCCACCGGGGCCTTTTTTATGCCTTGTGGGAGCGGGCTGTGGGAGCGGGCCCCGCCCGCGAAAGGCCGGCAAAGCCGGCCGGCAGGATCCCAGAGACACCGTTCCCCTCCATGGCGCCGCTGCCCTTCAAGCCCTATCATCAGAGCCTCATTTTCAGCTTTGCCCAAACACCATGCCATTCCCGTTTTCCCGCGAAGAAATCACCCGCTCCTGGCGGCCGCTCAACTGGCAGGCGTTCGACCCCCTGGACGAGGTGAGCCGGCGCTACGCGGAGTATTACGGCCTGGACTTCAGCACCGAGGTGCCGGACCTGGAGCACGGCTTCGGTTACTTCGAAGCCGCCGGGCACACCATCAGCGTGCACGGCTGGCGGCCGGCGGTGGCCCGCGGCACGGTGCTGATCTGCCACGGGTATTTCGACCATGTGGGGCTGTACCGGCATCTGATCGCCCATGTGCTGGAACTGGGCTACGCGGTGCTCGCCTACGACCTGCCCGGCCACGGGCTGAGTTCAGGTCCGCGCGCGGCGATCCAGGACTTCCGTATTTACCGGGAGGTGCTGGAGCAGTGCCTGGAGCAGGCCGGCAACGACTTCCCCCGGCCCTGGCATGTGATCGCGCAGAGCACCGGCGGCGCCATCGTCATGGACTACCTGCTGCACCACGGTTTCGACGCGGACGACAGTCCCTTTGAGCAGATTATTCTGCTGGCGCCGCTGGTGCGGCCCTTCAAATGGAGCACCGCGCGCTGGCTGCACACTCTGGTGCGCCCGTTCGCGAAGTCCATCAAACGGGTGTTCACGGTGAATTCCGGCGACGCGGATTTTCTCGACTTTCTGGAAAACAAGGACCCGCTGCAGTACCACCGGTTACCGGCCGGCTGGGTGACCGCGTTGAAAAAATGGATCCCCGGTTTTGAAGCGGCCGACCGGGTGAAAATATCCCCGGTGGTGATTCAGGGCGATCTGGACGAAACCGTGGACTGGCGTCACAACCTGGGCGTGATTCGTGACAAGTTTCGGGAGCCGGACGTGCACATGCTCACCGGCGCCCGTCACCACCTCGCCAATGAACACGCGGAATACCGCGAAAAAATACTGCGGATCATTGATCGTTATTTAGCGGAATAAGTTAACGGAGACGCCGATGAACGGTTTGAGACGATATCTCGCCGCCCTGCTCGGGCTGGTCGCCCTGGGCGCCCCGGTCGCCGGCCCGGCGGACGATCTGGACCAGCGTCTTCAGGAGCGCCGCGACGCGGGCCGCGAAGACGTCGACCGCCGCTCCCGCCAGCTGGACACCCGGACCCGGGAAAACCGCCGCGCCGTACAGGAGCGGTTGGAGCGCCGCGACATCGAGGCCCGGCAACGCCACGAAGCGGTCAAGGAAAAGGCCCGCCAGCCCTGGGGCTACGACCCCTGATCGGGGGGTTATAAATAAAATTGTTTTAAATGCCTCCCAGAGTTACTTTTCTTCACTTGAATATCCCCCTGTTTGCCCCATTTTAGGGCTATCGAATTTATGTTTTTACCGGTCGCGAGACCATCTGTCGTGAGACAAGGAGAAAAGTAATGAAAACCACCATGAAGGGTACCATCAAGAAATCCGCACTGCTGACCTGCACCGTGGCGCTTGCCGGCATGCTGGCCGCACCCGCCGCCCTGGCGGAATCCACCAGCGAGCAGATCGACCGCGAGTACAAGAAGGCGATGCAGGACGAGGCCATGGGTGACCGCAATAAGGACGGTTCACCTAACCCGGATTATTCCGAAGAGCGCAAGAACATGGATGATCCGGATCGCGTCAACAAGCAGTACGAAAAAGCCATGCAGGAAAAACGCAACGCCGAAGGTAAGGCCGACAGCATGAAGGAAGATGGCGGCGATTACCTGGAAAAGCGTAAGCACATGGACGATCCGGATAACGTCCAGAAAGAGTACGACAAGGCTACCCAGAAGAAGCAGCAGTAAGGACCCCCGGGCGGCGATAAGCGCCGCGGACGGGCAACCAGAACGGGCCGCGATGCGGCCCGTTTCTGTATAAAAAACCCCTTGAATCGTCGGTGATTCCGGCGATGGGCGGAAGCAGCTCCCACTTTTACGTTCTCGCGCTTTTTCCTTTCAGAACAAAACGCATTTCAATGCTAGTGTGCGCTCCTTCGTGCGGACCGTCCGTACGAATGTAGATACATACTTGACTTATAATCGTGAAAAAAGGAGCGGTTTATGAAAAGGATACTTTTAGCGGTATCGCCCCTGGTGCTGGTGCTTTCCATGCCCGCGTTCGCGGCGGACGCTACCCTGGGCGTTAACGCCGAGGCGGGCGCCGGAGTGGACACCAGTGATGCCCAGAAGCGTCTTGAGGAACAACGGGACGGCATGAAGAAGGACGCGGAAGCCCGCGCGGAGCAGGCTCGCGAGAAAGCCGCGGCGCAGCGCGATAAAGCCGAGGCGCAGCGCGAGAAAGCGGAGGCCAAGCGTGAAAAAGCCAAGGAACGGGCCGAAGCGCAACGCGAGAAGGCCGAAGAGCGCGCCGAAGCGGAGCGGGACAAAGCCGAAGCCAAACGCGAAGAAATGAAAGAACGCGCTGAAACTCAGCGTGAAGAGGCTGAAGCACGCGCCGAGGCTGCCAGGGAAGAAGCCCGCGAGCGTCAGGAGGCGATGCAAGAGCAGGCCGAATCAAACCGCGACGCGGCGGCCAACGCCAGAGTCAGCGGTGAAGTGAAGGCCAGTGAGCGGGGCATTGAAGCGTCACAGAACGCTAATGCCAATGCCGATAACGGCGAAGGGAACAAGCCCTGGTACAAATTCTGGGAGTAAGCGCGGCGTCGGCGCACACCCCGGTGCGTCGATAAAAAAAGGGGCCCTGGCGGGCCCCATGACTTCACTGACCATGAAGGCAGATCAATTCTGTTGAGCGCTCTTCTTGATGGAAACACTCTGGTAGCTCAAGTTGATGCCTTGTTCTGGGATAAGAAGCCGCACCTGGCCTCCTGACAACGGTCCCAATGTAATATCAAGATTTACTTCTTTGGGCTCCCGGCTTTTCAGGCCTATGAACAACCGGCCATCAGGTAAGAAATCCATGGGGCCTTCCAGAATTATTTGCCCGATGGGCAGGCCCTTGGCGTTGTGGTCGAGGCCCAGAGGCAGCGACAGTTGCGGGGCATCGAAGAGTAAATCGAACTGAATGACAAACCTGGGTAGATCGCCCGCTTCCGGGTTGTCGCCGGGAACAATGTAGCCCACCGGTGCTTCAGTCCGCTCATTGTTGGCGTCGGGCTCGTAACGCACTCGCATGATATTGGGTCCGGTGGCGGTTTCGATCGGGATCAGACCGATATCCTGTGTTGGACCTAGAACGGTGTCCAGCACGCCGCCTATCAGCGGGATGTCGCCCAGGCCTTCCAGCACCGTATCCAGGGCATCGCCCAGGACGGGCAGGGTGGCCAGGGTGGTTTCGCCGTCCGCCGCGTTCAGGTCCACGCCGATCACCGCGGTGGCGTCCAGGTTGGTCAGACCCAAGGTGGTGGGCAGGATTCGGACCGCCACTCCGCCCCGGTCGGAGTCGACGTAATCCGGCAGCTCTTCCGCTTCGACGAAACCGAGAATCTCGGTGTTCAAGGCGCCGGCGGCATACAGTAGACGGCGGGCGTCGCACTGCTCGAAGTCATCCTCGGAGTAAGGTGGTGCGCCTTCGAAGCCGCAACCGGTGTTGGCCGCCGTCACCAGGCCGCCGCCGGTATTTTCGTCCCCGGCGCCGCCCTGGTTGGGCAGAATGCGGGTAGCGTTGGGTGGTACCGGCAGGCTGTCGTCGGTAACCGGCGATTCGCCGTCGTCGATGGCGAAGTTGTAATTCACGTCCACGCTGGGCAGGTTGTTCAGCTCCTGGAACACACTGTCGGTGGCGGCCGCGCCACGGAACACGATGTCCATGTTCGGGCCGCCCTGGTCGCGCTCGTTGCCAAGCAGCAGCGCGGTCTGCAGCGGGAGTTGGTCCTCGGAGCAGATGGCGCTGGCGCAGCCGCTGGTTTCCGAGGCCAGGGTGTAGCGGTACAGGGTGCCCGCTTCCCAGGGCTGATCCGGGGTGAAAGTCAGGTGCCGCACACCCACGTCAAGGTTGCCTTCCACGGCGCCAGCGTCCACTTCCTCGACGATAAAGGTGCGGCCCAGTTCGATGGACGCCGGATCCATGTTCTGGGAGAAGCGCACGCGGATGGCGCGGTTGGCGGGCATGTCGGTAATCGGCATGCGGTCCACTTCCACCTGCTCGCTTTCCGGGCTGGAGGACACGCACACCCCCTGGCTACCCATGCCGCCGAAGGCGTTGAGATCCAGCTCGTCGCTGGTGGCGCAGGGGAAACCGGGGTAGACGGTGGTGGCGAACGGCCCGCGTTGCACGTCCTCGCCTTCCACGTAGGTGGGCAGGGTGAAGGTCAGTTGATTGGTGCCGTCGAGCGGGTTCAGGTTCATCAGCGAGTTGCCGCTCAGGTCGGTGATGTCCGGGGTGGTCTCGACCACGTACTCCACACCGTAATCCACCGGGTTGTCCGGGGTGATCACCAGCGCGTTGCCGTCCAGCTTCCAGGAGAACGGCTCGTCCATGCCGCCCTTGGTGAGGCGCAGGCTGACACCCTCGACGATGCTGTTCGGGTCCAGCGCTTCGGTGAACAGCAGTACGATGGGCTCGCCGGGGACCATGCGGTCGGCGAACTCGCCGGGCTGCCAGGACAGCTGCCGGCTGCCGTCGTCCTGGGTCAGCGCCTGCAGCATCGGGCGGGTTTGATCGTTAAGCGGGTCCGGGGCGGTGGTCTGGTCGCGGTAGGACTCCATGCGGAAGCTGAGCAGACCGTAGTTGTCCTCCACGCCGAGCACGCGCGGCTCCACCACGCTGATGGCGTCGGCGCGCAGCACGCCGTCACGCACGATGGCGCGGCCCACCAGTTCCACATGCAGCAGGTTCTGGGTGAAGGCGCCGTTGGCCCGGGCATCGTCGGTGGTGGTGGACAGATCCAGGAACAGACGCAGGTTCTTGGCCGCGTTCGGGGAAGCCGAGGTGGGGTTGGGGAACAGGTAACCGGTGGCGTCGGCGACCATTTCCACGGTTACGTCGCCGGAGTTAAAGCCCACCGGCACCTGGCCGCCGACGAGGACTTCCAGGGCGTCGCCCACCAGCCGGGAGCCCCGTGCCACGCGCAGCGGCGTCACATCCGGGAACGCCGGCGGGAACGCCAGCTCGCCGAACACATTGCCGGTTTGCTTGGAAACGGTCTGATCTTCCAGCAGGGTGCCGATCACCGGGACACAGTTGATCGGTTCGCCGGTCAGCGGCGAGACGCGCACATTGTCGGCCAGGCAGCCCAGGTTGGGGTCCGCCGCCGGCACCTCGGTGACCAGGGTCTCCCGTTGACCGGTGGGCGAGCTGGTCTTGATCGGGGTCACGGTACGTTCGAAGGACGCGATGGGGTCGCCGAAGCGGCTCACCACGCCGTCCACGCTCAGCACGTATTCGACGCCGGGGGTCATGTCGTCCACCGGGTCCACGGTGAGGGCGTTGCCTTTGGAGAGCAGCACCGCCGGCACCAATTGACCGTCGCGGGTCAGGGACACGGTGTCGCCGTAGACCACGGTCTCTTCATCCACCGGATGGCTGGTGCGCAGGCGGAACGCGGAGAAGTCCATGGTTTTGAACTGGGTCTCGTCGTCCGGGAAGATCGACGCCACTTCAAAGTCCGGGCTTTCTTTCTGCAGGTCGGCCGGGCCTTCCAGCGCGGCGCGGGTGGTGAAGTTGAGCGCGCCGTCGGGCACCCGTACTTCCTCGCCGTTGGCATCGATGCCCTGCAGTACCACCTGGTAATCGGCGATCGGGTCCAGTTCATCCTGGGGGCGCAAGACCACGCCGCGGCCGTCATCGACCACGCTGAACTCGAACGCCACCGGGTCGCCGTCGGCGTCGGTGAACTGGAAGTTGGACGGCGCCACGTTCAGCGCCGCCCCGAAGTTGAACACCACCGGGGCGTTGGGTGCCACGTCCTGCTGGTCGTCCAGCGGGTAGGTGAAGAACAGCGCCGCCGAGCCCGATTCCGGGGCTCGCAGGTCCGGCACATTGGGGTTGTCGCCGCTGTCGTCACCGCCGCAGCCGAACAGGGTCGCCGCCGCGGTCAGTGTTATTAGAGCTTTATAGCGCATGGCGCACCTCCTAGAATTTAAGCGTCAGGGAACCGCTGAACACATGAACTTCGCCGCCCGCGGTCACGGTGGCAAAGGGGTTGGTCACGCCCGGCCGGCTGCTGGTCAGTTCGAAATCGCGGTCTTCCAGCTGCTGGAACTGGTAGCCGAAGTCGAGACGCATCGGGTAGGCCAGGATCGGCGGGTTATCGATTACCAGAGAGGAACCCAGGCCGACGATAAACTTGTCGTTATCCAGGTAGTTCACATCTTCGGTGCGGATGCTCTCCAGTGGTGATTCCTGATAGGCGACACCGCCGCGCAAGGTCATATGTTTGTTGACCTGCCATTCGGCGCCAATACGCGGCACGGTGATGTCCTTGAACTGGGCGTTGGCCTGGTCCTTTACGGTGTCGCGCTGCAACTCCTCGGTCAGGTCGGACCAGTTCTGCCGCTCCACGGTGACGCCCATGCGGAAGTTATCGCTGAAGTTGTACAGCACACCGGCGGCGAAAATGTCCGGCTGATAGGAATCAATGGCGTCGATCGCCAGCAGGATGCCCGGATCCGGCACCGTGCCGGGGATCACGATGTTGGACTCCACGGAGGTGCGGGCTTCGGTGTGGCCGCGGAACGTCAGCGCCGACTCCAGGCCGCCGATCCAGCAGTCGTCGTTGTGGCCGCAGATAATCTTGCCCCACTCCTGGGAGGTGGACAGCACCGGGCGCAATACCGGCTTCGCGGTCACGTCCAGCTCTTCGTACTGAGTTTCACCGGCCAGGTTGGAGCTGGCGTTCAGGGTGGCTTCCGAGCGCAGGGAAATATGCACCGAGGCCCCCACGTTGATGCCGTTCAGAAACTGGGTGCCGCCGCCCACGTTCAGGAACAGCGGCTGGCGGCCGTAGTTAAGGAACTGCCCTTCATCGGAGGTGCTGGAATTAAAGGCCAGCATCTCTTCACCGAACTTCTCCACCCCGGCGATGATCGCGAAATACAGCGGGTGGTTCACCTTGGTCAATTCGGACAGGTTGGTTTTCAGCGCGATCAGCTGCTGCTGGGAGCGCGTGTCGTTGACCACCGTGTCGTCGCTCTTGAGCTCCTGCTCGCCGTGCAGCAGGCCGGCGGTCAGTTCGCCGCGCGGGTCCATGGTCAGATACGCCGGGTTGTAATACAGCGCCGAAGCCTGGGCGTTGAACATGGAAAGCGCCTGGGCGGTACCGACGTCAACGGGGAAAAGACCGTAGGTATTGGCGGTATTACCCATGCCGGCAAGCGCGGGAACACTGGCGGTAAGGGCGACGGCGGCGGCAACACTCCGGGCGGACTGCTGGAGGGATCGGTACATAATAAAGACTCTCCGGATCTTGTTATTGGGCTTATTTAAGCTCTTTTATTTCACTGGACGTTTTTTCGGGTAGGAGCGCCAGCGAAAGATGACGAAAGGCGTTTTTGCGGGGGTGACCGC